>JALWNR010000163.1 GCA_027083715.1 Bacteroidales bacterium | reverse complement strand
TTTTTACAAAAAAGAGGATATTGAAAATTTTCATCTGATTTACCATTTAGTTAAAGAACGCGGCATGACCTTAAAAGGAGCCAAAATGAAACTAAAAGAAAATAAAGAACAAGTTGAAGGAAATTTCGAAATTATTAAACGCCTGAAAGACATAAAAGCACAACTTTTAGAAATAAAAGACCAATTATAACTCTACATCGAAGGTGTAACTTTGTGTCCTTAATGGGGATATAATTTTTTAATTAGTTTAATGGTTGAGCTGTTTATTTAAGAGTTTAAAATATCTGTGAAAATCTTAGTAATCTGTGGGTAAAACAATTAGTATGGTCAAAATAAAAGAAATAATTAGAGCACTTGAACTATTTGCACCACCTTCATTGCAAGAAAGTTACGATAATTCAGGCTTAATTACCGGCAATCCTGACGATGAGTTTACAGGAGCAATTTTATCCATCGATACTACCGAAAATATTGTAGATGAAGCCATTAAAAAAGGAGTCAATCTTATTATCAGCCATCACCCTATTGTATTTTCCGGTTTAAAACAGTTAATCGGAAAAAACTATATCGAACGCACCATTATTAAAGCCATTAAAAATGATATTGCCATTTATGCCGCACACACCAATATGGATAATGTTCAAGCAGGTGTAAATACTAAAATCTGTGAAAAACTAAATCTGCATAACTGTTCGGTTTTAGTTCCTTCGGGAAAATTAAAAAAACTGGTTACTTTTATTCCTACAGAACAGGCAGAGCGGGTACGGGCAGCTGTTTTTAAAGCCGGAGCCGGGCACATTGGCAATTACGACAGTTGTTCCTACAACTTGGAAGGACAAGGCTCATTTAGGGCATTAGAGGGAGCAAACCCTTTTGTGGGAGACATAGGCAAAGTGCATTTCGAAAAAGAAATCCGTTTTGAAACTATTTTTCCGGCACATTTACAATCCTCAGTTATATCAGCCCTGCTGATAGCCCACCCGTACGAGGAGGTTGCTTATGATATTTATCCTTTGGATAATGTTAATGAAAAAATAGGTGCCGGAATGATTGGGGAGTTAGAAAAACCACTTCCCGAAAAAGATTTTTTAAACATCTTAAAAAAGAAATTTAATGTGCCGGTAATCAGGCATACCGAATTATTTAATAAAGATATCAAGCGCGTTGCAGTTTGTGGTGGTAGTGGCAGCTTTTTACTACGTGATGCAATAAATCAATCTGCCGATATTTTTATCACAGGCGATTTTAAGTATCATCAATTTTTTGATGCCGAAAAAAGGATAATTATTGCGGATATCGGTCATTATGAGAGCGAACAATTCACAAAAGAGCTTTTTTATGACATACTTACAAAAAAATTCCCTACTTTTGCATTTTATTTTTCAGAAATAAATACAAATCCGGTAAAATATTATTAACAATATGGCAAGTAAGACTGAAATAACAGTAGAAGAAAAATTAAAAGCACTTTACGAGCTGCAACAAGTTGATTCTGAGATTGATAAAATTAGGACTCTTCGTGGTGAGTTACCTCTGGAAGTGCGGGATCTGGAAGATGAAATTGAAGGTTTACAAACACGAATTAATAACTTTGAGCAGGAGATTAAAGACCTTCAAGGAATGATTCAGGAAAAGAAAAATGCGATTAAGGAGTCTGAATCTTTAATTAAAAAGTACGAAGATCAGCAAATGAAAGTTCGTAATAGCCGTGAATTTGATTCTATTTCAAAAGAAATTGAATATCAGCAACTGGAAATTCAATTGAGCGAAAAAAGAATCAAGGAATACGCTCAGCAACTTTCTGACAAGAAATTAATTATTGAAGATTCAAAAGCAATCCTTGATGAAAAGAAAGGTGATTTAGACCTTAAAAAAGGTGAGTTGGATGAGATTATTAATGATACTAAAAAAGATGAAGATAAGTATTTAAAAAAATCTGAAAAAATTGAAAAATTAATTGAAGATCGTTTATTGAATGCTTATAAAAGAATTCGTAAAAACATGCGCAATGGATTAGCGGTTGTCCCTGTTCTGCGTGATGCTTGCGGAGGTTGCTTTGCAAAAATTCCACCTCAAAAACAATTGGATGTTGCTTCGCGCAAAAAAATCATTGTTTGCGAACACTGCGGTCGTATTTTGGTTGATGAGCATATTTTGGATAAAGCAGAAACTGAGAAAAAATAATTTTTTTGTGTAAGAATAGGAAAGCTGCCAATAGGGCGGCTTTTTTTATGCCTGTTGAAATAAGTTTTTTATTATTTTATCAATTTTACTGTGTAAATTATCAATGCTCAATAATAAAAACTGTAAATTTGTGTTATTTAAATAAGAAACCAATTAAAATTATTTAAAATATGAAGAGATTTAGTTTAATATTAATGGCTGCTTTATTTGCCGGAATTTTATTTCAATCTTGTGAAGATGATCAATCTTCATTAGCCGACCCAAGAGATGCAATTGCAAAAAGCTGGCGAGTTTCTGACAATGGAAGTCCTAATGTTTATTATGATGTAGTTATTACAAAAGATGCAACTGATATAACCAAAGTATGGCTTCAAGGTTTTCATAATTATGGAGATGCTAAGATTTATGGTACATTGGCAGGTAGTGTAATAACTATACCCCAGCAAGATGCATCTACGGGAGAATATAGTGTAAATGGTGAAGGCACAATTATATCTGCCGAAAAATTAACTTTTGAATATACTTTGGATGAAGGTGACGGACCGGTAGATTATACGGCTGAATTTGGAGAACAAGTAGCAGTTAAAAAGAAAGTTTTACAATAATAAATTTACAAGTGTAAAAAAAGGGTGACTGTTTAAGCAATCACCCTTTTTTATTTCCATAAACCAGCAGGTATGTTGGTAGTAGAAGGTACTTTTGCAGGTTAAGGATTATTCAAAAATAAGACTATATGGTCGTTCAATATGCTCTTTCAGTTCTTGTAAACCAATATTTCTACTTTTTCTGAGAGTTTCACGTCCGCCAAAATAAGTCAGAATAGTAGGCACCGCAAAAATACTGTTTTGTGCTGCCAATTCAGGACTCTTTTTTGTATCACAGTAGTACATTTTTGTTTTCGGAAAATCATCTTGCAGCATTTCTGCAACTTTGGGCTTTAAAACTTTGCATACATTACACTGTTCGTGCGAAAAATAGAACAAAACTGCATCTTCTTTTTCCAATACTTCATTGTATTGCTCCAAATTTTCTATTGTTTTAATCATCTTTATATCCTTTTTGTTTCGGGCTGCAAAATTAGAAAAGCTTTTTTAATATCAAAACAAACCGGTATTCAACATTACCAAGGTACAGTTTTCTACTGTTTCAATACCTTTTTCCTCAGCCATTTGCTTTAATTCAGGATTTTCAGTGCCCGGATTAAAAATAATACGTTTGGGATTTAAACTCAATATATAATCGTAATACTCCGGTTGGCGAGCAGGACCAATATACATTGTTACTGTATGAATATCACTAATTTGTGGTTTACCTTTTATAATTTCGATATCTTCGATTTTCCCTTCTCTAATACCTTGCGCAACAACAGGGTGTCCGTTTCTGCTTAATAATTTAACCGCCTTATGAGAGAATCGTTCAGGATTGGAACTTGCACCAATAACTATAGTTTTCTTTTTCTTTTCCATTTCTATTTTCGTATTTGTTTTTGCCGAAACTTCAAAACGTTTTCTGTTTTTATTTTTACTTTATAAACTTAGCTCAGTTATCCTTATTTATTAATACCACAGCATATGCTGAAACACCTTCTTCTTTACCGTTAAACCCTAGCCTTTCGGTAGTTGTAGCTTTTATGCTGATATCTTCTGTGTCAATAACCAAAACCGAAGCAAGGGCTTTTTGCATTTCGGGTATTTTATCTTTTATTTTTGGCTTTTGCAAAACAATAGTACTATCAATATTTCCAATTTGCCACCCTTTCTCCTGCAATAAATCAGCGGTTTTTTTCAATAGTATTTTGCTGTCAATACCTTTTAACGATTGATCATTATCAGGGAACTGAAAACCAATATCGCGTAAATTTGCTGCGCCCAAAAGTGCGTCACAAATGGCATGAATTAATACATCACCATCGGAGTGTGCAATTGTTCCTTTATAATGTTCAATTCTAATACCTCCTAGAATAAGTTCTTCTGCTTCTTTGAGTGCATGAACATCGTAACCGAAACCTACTTTTATTTTCATTTATTCAGTAGTTGTATTGGTTGATTTTGATTTATTTTTATTCATGTTAAATGTAAGCGAGAATCTTAAAGTATTTTCTAATGGATTACGTTGCTGTGTAGTTATCAGGTAGGCAAAATCAAGTTGAAATACATTCAGTTTTAATCCAATACCTACCGTAAAGTATTTTCGGTTTCCTTTGGTTTCATGCTCATAAAAATAACCGGTTCTAAGTGCAAACATTTTATTGTACCAATATTCTAAGCCTGTAGAAAACATAATTTCACGAAATTCTTCTTTTCCTCCACCCGGAGCATCGTAAAAGGAGTGCCACATACCTACCGGAACGGAAACATTTGGGTCCATTCCTGCAATAATATTGTCGGGTGAAGTTCCGTTGCCATCATACAAAGGCGGAGTAGGAATCAGCAGTTTGTTAGCATCTAAACCAAACATTAATTGATTGTATTCATCAAAATCATAAGTAAATGTTCCGCCAAGTCTTAGGTTGGTGGGTATAAAGTTCGATTCAGAATCATCTGTATAGGAAATTTTGCTTCCAATATTTGAAATATTCATTCCAAATGACATGTTTGCTGCTTTTTTGGCTACTTTTATATCTTTTGTGTAATAAAGAGCAATGTCGCCTGCAACAGACTGTCCGGCATGTGTAGGAGAATTATTGCTATAAATTCCTCCCGTCAGGTTTGAATAAATATATCTCAGTGCAATAGCTCCTGAAAAATTATCAGAAAACAACATTGAGTACGAGGCATCAATTGAAAATTCATTAGGGTTAAAATCTCTGAGTGTTTCTCCTGCAAAGTCCGTAAATGTAATATTCCCTAATGAAAAGTACTTTAAACTCATTGCTACAGCTTGCCCCCTGTTAAATTTTTTATATGCAGATAGGTAGGTTAAACTTATATCCGGCACCAAGGCTTGTAGCCAAGGTGTATATGAAATACCTACCGCAAAATCATCTTCTGCCATCGAATATTTTGCCGGATTCCAGAACATTGAGTTTACATCAGGGCTGGTTGCAACACCTAAATCTCCCATTCCACCGGCTCTTGAATCAGGGGTTATCGTAAGAAATGGTACTGCTGATGTAATGGTATTTACTCTCCCGTCTAAATCAGCAATTGATATTTGAGCCATCGTAACGATTGTTGAACTTAAAAATACAAATTGGATTAATAAGCTTTTTAATAATAAATTTTTCATTTCCTTCTTTTTTCTATTAGTCTTGGTTTATACTGTTTGTATTAAACCTAAACTGAGCGATTATGATTTTGGAGAAATGTTAATATTCCACAAAATATAGGGAGTATTGACTTCTATCAAGTTCGTAATCGCTCAATTTAGTTTAAAATCTAATAACGACAAAAGAATAATTTTATTTTGACAAAATCAAAATATTAGTAACTTTTCTGTGTATTCAGTCTTTTCATTATTTTCAGTACGTACACTTATTTTATAAAAATATACGCCTCTTCCTATTTTATTCCCAAAATCATCTTTCCCATCCCAAGGGATGCCTTCTATTCTATATCCTTGTGTAATTATCTCTGAATGAATACTTTTTACAATTTTTCCGTTAACCGAGAAAATTTGTATCAAGATGTTTAGTAGTTCGTTTGGGCGGTTGTGCTCAAAAAAGAAAGATGTATTAGTGCTAAAGGGGTTTGGATAATTTAAAACATGCGAAATTTTAAATTCATTGACATCGGTAACTGTAAATAAAATTGAATCTTGTGCCGAATTATTATATACATCCCAAACTTTTAGACTCAGTTTATGCTCTCCTGCTGGTAAGTTATTGAGTGGGTATTTTATGCTTCCTTTTGTAAAATCGTCGGTTTCCGATTCATAAAAATCATTTAATTTATATTGCATATTCGGATCATCGTCAATGATTGCGGAAATATCATGTCCAATTCCGCTTCCTGTAGTGTTTATTCCACTTTCGTCTTCAACAAATGCCAAAATTGCCGGATTATTATCGGTAATTCCTCCCGAAACAAAGTTTTCATCGTTTAGATAAAGTTTTATTTGTGGCCCTTTTTGGTCTAAATATCCCGAATTTGAAATAGAACCAATAAAAATGTTTTTATCAAACCCATAGGCATCATTTCCACTTTGTTCATTTAAGGCATAGTAGCTTATTTTACCGGTATCAATATTGTATTTAATGTCTTTGGGTACTATAAAACTAAATTTGAATTTACCGTTGGTAATACTGGCTTTTCCTTTAAAAATTTTACTGTCTTGCGAATGGTATTCAAAAGCTCCTTCTCCGTCATTATTAAGTGTTTTTATTAATTTAAACTTATCAAAAATACTTGGAAACACTACTCCGT
>JALWNR010000162.1 GCA_027083715.1 Bacteroidales bacterium | reverse complement strand
ATGCACAACTTGCCATTGTAACAAATCCTTTAAAAATTGATTATATATGTATGGACTCAAGTAAGGTTTATCATATTGGTTTAATAGGCGATTTTATGGAAGCTAAAATTCCTGTTTTACTACATTTTGAAGATAGCCTTATTTTCCTGAACGATGAAAAAAATATTAATGTAATTTATTCCGATAATACAGGGAGTAAATTTGTTGCACCTTATTATTATAAACCGGGAACTGACTCTATCCGTGCCGATATTCTATATGAATATGAAGGAAGAATTGATGCAAAAGGCTATTTAACCACACCCTTAGGCAAATACAATACATTACGCGAGGTGGTATTTTATCATAAAAGAATTCGCGGATATAAATATTCTGTTTTTGGATGGACTCCGGCACCCGAATATTCTTTGGATAAACGCTATGTTGTATATCGTTGGTATTATGCTGATAATTCAATGCCACTAGCCGAAGTTTATGTAAATAAACAGGATTATATTGAAGAAATTCGCTACCAATATGATTCACCTATGCGTTTATCTTTTAGCGCAAAGCATGTAAGCTGCAAAGGCGGAAACAACGGTTTTATTGATTTAAGTGTTCGCGGGGGAATTCCTGATTATAACTATGAATGGTCAAACGGAGCTACAACACAAGACTTATTTAACTTAAAAGCAGGAACTTACAATGTTACCGTTACCGATAATAAAGGCAGAAAAATATCCGGTGCATATACGGTTACAGAACCTTTGGTAGCATTAAATGCCACTTTTGATGTAAAAAATATTAGTTGTTATGGTGCCAAAGACGGTGCTGTTTCATTAAACATTAATGGAGGAGAAGAACCTTATGATTTTATCTGGTCTAATGATTCAACAGATTTTGATTTAAGCAATTTACGACCGGGAACTTATACGGTTTGGATAAAAGATGCAGGTGGCTGTGTAATAAAAGATAGTGTAGCTATTACGCAACCCCAAATGAAACTACAAGCCCGTATTGAAAAGGAGCATGTTTCATGTTTTCAGGGCAATAACGGGCGTTTACTTGCTGTTTGTGAAGGTGGTACTCCTCCCTACCGGTTTGTGTGGTCAAACGGTGATACTACCTACGCAGCCGAAAATTTAAAAGCAGGAACATATTCTGTAACGATTACTGATGCTAACGGATGTACTTATCAAACAGATGCTACGGTAAAACAACCCAAAAGTGCTTTAAAACTCAGCTACGAAATTCAGCCGGTAAGTTGTTTCGGTAAAAGCGACGGTGCGTTTAAATTATCTGCACAAGGTGGTAAACCGGGATATATATATATATTACCTGATAGCACTAATGGAAAATCAATGCGGAATATCCCTTCGGGATATTATAATGTACAAATAATTGATGCCAATGAATGTATTGTTACCGAAAGTATTTTTGTGCCCCAACCCGAAAAAGCTTTAAGTGTGCAACATACGAAAACTGATGTTACCTGTTTTGGTTTAAACAACGGCAGTATTAAGCTAAAAGTAAGTGGAGGGACTGCGCCATACAATTATAACTGGTCAAACGGTATGGATAAAAGTATCTTAAAAAAACTAAAGGGAGGAATATATACGGTTGAAATAACCGATAAGAATAATTGTATTGTTACTGACACAATTGAAATTATTGCACCCGAAAAAGCACTATTCATAGATTATGAAAAAACAGACCCTATTTGCCACGGCGGGAATACAGGAGTGATAAAATTATTGATTGAAGGTGGGACATCCGGATACTCAATACTTTGGTCAAATAAAAAAACAGATTCAATTATTAGTGGTTTAAAAGCGGGAAAATATTCTGTTACAGTGAGTGACAAAAATAATTGCAAAGCAAAAAAAGACATTATCTTAACAGAGCCCAAAGAGCCTTTACAAATTGATGTTGAAAAAATGAATCCACTATGCTACGGTCAAAAATCAGGCTCAATTTATGTAAAAGCAAGCGGAGGCAAAGCGGGATATAATTTTGAATGGTCAAACGGTGAGCATGCCCAAAGCTTAATTGGTTTAGGAGCAGGAAAATACACCCTTACCGTAAACGATAATTTAGGATGCGAGCGCATTAAAATCATTGAATTAAAAGAGCCAGAACAACTAAAAGCAGAGGCAAAAATTATCAATACAAAACAAGGAGAAGCAAAAGGTGCTATTATTTTAACAATTACAGGAGGGACAAAACCTTACAAAGCCTATTGGGAAAACAAACAAAATACTTTTGAACGTAAAAATCTGTCCAAAGGCTATTATTATGTTACTATTGTTGATGCTAATGAGTGTGCACTAAATATGCAATTTGAGATAAAAGAAGAGTAATTTTTTTTAAATTATCAAACAGTAATTATATTTGGGCTACTATATTATCATAAGTTAACTACATATATCATATAAATAATCTGAATAAAATGACATTATTTTTAAAAAATGCCACATACATAAACTGGGAGTCATTAGATTTTCAAAATACCAACATTTTGGTAAATAAAAACGGAACAAACTTATTACAGTTTACCGATAAAATTATTGATGCAGATGAAACAATTGATTGCAAAGGTAAAATAGTTACTAAATCATTTGCAGTTGGTCATCATCATATATACTCAGCATTAGCTCGCGGGATGCCGGCACCAAAAAAAAATCCGGAAAATTTTTATGAAATCCTGGAATACATTTGGTGGACATTGGATAAAGCACTTGATAAAGATATGATTGAGGCAAGTGCTTTGGCAACAGCTATGGCTTGCGCAAAATCAGGCAGTACATTTGTAATTGATCATCATGCTTCGCCAAACTTTATTGAAGGTTCTCTGGAAATAATAGCCAAGGCTTTTGAGCGTGTTGGCATACATCATTTACTGTGTTATGAAGTTACAGACCGTGATGGATTGGAAAAAGCAGAACAAGGACTTTCCGAAACCGAAAACTATTTACAGAGCAGACAAGGACTTGTTGGTTTGCATGCCTCGTTTACCGTAAGTGATCAAACAATGAAAAAAGCAGCCGACCTGATGCAAAAGTACAATTCCGGATTTCATATTCATGTTGCCGAAGACCTTTACGACCAGTTACACGCTGAAAAAAACTATGGAAAAAGGGTGGTCGAGCGACTGAATGATTATGCCGTGCTACAATCATCAAAAACCATTTTAGGGCATTGTCTGCACCTGAACGATAATGAACGCCATATCTTAAATAAAAGTAAAGCTTTTATTGTACAAAACATGGAGAGTAATTTAAATAACAATGTAGGCTTTTTTAATGCAAAAGGACTTAACAGTAACATTATGCTGGGCACCGACGGAATGCACAGTGATATGCTGCGAAGTGCACAAATGGCATTTTTTGCCGGTCAGCCTTTTGATAATATTGATTTTGTTTCGGCATATAAGCGCTTCCGTAAAGTACATGAATATCTGAGAATTAATAATTTTGAAGGAGATGAAGACAATAACCTGGTAGTATTGGATTATCCTTCGCCGACACCTTTGAGTAAAGAAAATTTTTTAGGTCATTTTTTATTTGGTTTTCGTGAAGAACATGTGCAACACGTAATTTCAAGTGGAAAGCTGATTGTAAAGGATCGGCAGCTTACGACAATTGATGAAGGTGAAACCCTGAAATTTACACAAGAACAAGCAAAAAGACTTTGGGCAAAAATGAAATAACAGAATTAGTAAAAAACAAGACGATTTTAGCCTGAATTTTTAGTTTGTAAGAATTAGAAATAACTATCGTTAAATTTATCATTTATTTGATTTTAAGATAATTACATCAATATCTTAACTAAACGACATTGCTATCAAAATACTAACCGCAATAATTACCTTCGGTGAGGTGCTTTGCAGTTTACCGCTCTTGTCATAGCTGTATTGTATGTGGTTTAAAGATAGTTTCACCTTAAAAAAATATGAATATGTCCTAATATCATGTCAAGTGTATTATATCGTATAAGTCTTGATAATAATATGCTTGACATGGCACCAGCTATGGTATAAATCTCGAAGGCACTTATTTTCTAAAAAACTTATTGATGTAGTTTTTTGCTTCTTCAGGCGTTTGGTATTGTGCCGTAAAAATTGCATTATTACCGGAAATCATTGCCGAAAGTCTTTTTCCCTCTTGCCTCCGGTACAGGCAAAGTATTTTTTTTCCTTTTTCAAAAGCTCTGCCAATTTCATAACCTACCCCCAAACTTGGAGTAGAAACTTCTGCTACTAAAACATCGGCTTCGAAAAGCCAATTAACATCCCTGTCATGAATTTCCTTATCAGAAACATGCTCCTCCCCCATTGCATTAAGTTGCTCGTCTCCAATAAATTCAGTAAGAACAGTACCGTAATTTTTTAAATATTCTATCAGTTCCTTATAAAGAGCAACATCAGCTCTTCCTCCACTAATTGAACCTGCAAAGTAAATTTTCATCATCTTAATATTCTTTGTAAATATTTGTATTTTATCATACAAATAATGTAATTTTGTTTGTTCAAAGATAAATTATTATGCAATATAATCGCAGATTTTTTCTGAAAACTACGGCTGTTTTTACCGGATTAGGTGCTTTAGCACCTGTGCAAACACTCTTGGCACAATCTCCTGCCAAAACCAAAGCTTTTTCTGAACGTATTTTGCCAAAACGCTTAAAAAAAGGCGACACCCTTGGATTAACTGCCCCGGGAGGATATATTACTGAGGATGAACTAAACGAGGCAGTAGCTACATTAAAAGATTTGGGTTTTAAAACCTACCACACGGATACTGTTTTATATCGCCACGGATATTTTGCCGGAACCGATCAACAAAGAGCTAAGGATTTAATGCATATGTTTACCAATACAGATGTTGATGCAATACTTTGTGTACGTGGCGGATATGGCTCTAACCGCATTCTTGATTTACTGGATTTTGATGCGATACGAAAAAATCCGAAAGCCTTAATCGGATACAGTGATATTACTTCCTTGATTAATGTTTTTTATCAAAAACTGGGACTTATCGGATTTCATGGTCCGGTAGCAATTTCTTCATTTAATGATTTTACCGTAAAATCATTTGAAAAAGTATTAATGAAAGCTAAAAATCGTTACAAATACTCAAACAAAAAACAGGAAGATACTGAAAACAATAGCGATTACGATCAATATACCATTACGGGCGGCAAAGTAGAGGGCATTCTTGTTGGTGGTAATCTGGTAATGATTGATACCTTAATAGGTACTGAATATGAGCCTGACTTTGAAAATAAAATAGTTTTTTTGGAAGAAATTCGTGAAAAACCTTACCGGATTGACCGTTTGATTACGCATTTGCTGATGGCAAGTAATATCAAAAAAGCTGCCGGAATTGTTTTGGGCATTTTTAAGGACTGTGATATTAATGAAGAAGGAAAAGAGGGCTCTTTTACTTTGCGCGAAGTACTTTTTGACCGCTTTGCAAATTTGGATATTCCGTGCTATTACGGAATGCCCTTTGGTCATGTACGAAATAAAATAACAATTCCTATTGGTATCCGTGCTATAATGAATGCCGACAAGCATAGTCTGATGCTCACAGAACCGGCAGTTTTAACAAGTACTAAATTTGAAAAATCTTTTTAAGAACTATCACAATCCCCAGCGAGTGCGATAAATTGTATTTCAATTGTTCCTTTCAATATTTCATTTAATAATCTGTTTTCTTAAAGGCATCAATTACAATAGTTCGGTTATTTTTTAAACATATTGATTATCAGAGCATTAAAAAGGAATCGTTAATTATTGTAAAATACTGATTACTAATATCTTAATTTATAATCTTTAATCTAAAATTTATAATTTAACGAAGTGTTGCAATTAGCAACTACCTTTTTTAAACACAAACGAAATCAATCGTGGAAAATTTACATTATCCTCATCAAACCACTCTCTAAGCTCTACAAGTACAAAACCATATTTTTTTGCAGCAAAAAAATAATCTGAAACATGATGAGTATAAGTTTCCAAAACTTTAACTTCTTCCTGAGTTTCATATCTTGCTTTACTACCGGCATATTGTTTATACGGATGCAATTCACTAATAAAAAAATGTCCGTCGGTTTTAAGTTTTTGGTTAGCCTGATTAAAGATAAAATTTAAATTTTCAATATGCTCGAGTGTTAGATTACAGGTGATTAAATCAAATGCTTCATTATTTACCATCCAGTTTTCATTCAAATCCGCTTTTTGAAAACTCACTCTCTTATCAAGTATTTTTTCTTTGGCTTTTCGGAGCATTTCTTCCGAAAAATCCAAACCAATAATAGATTCGGCTTTTTCCAATAAAAAAACAGTATTTTTACCGGTACCACAACCCAGTTCTAAGACCTCGGAAAAATTGTACTTTTTTAATATTTCAACGGTTGCCTTTTTGTCTAAATCACGGGTTTTATTAACATTACTGTCATAAATTTCCGCCCATGAATTATATGCTTTTTCAATACTCATTTTAGCTAAAATTTAATTTTTTCATGTTCCACAAAGATAAAAATATGTTGTAAACCATTCTTTTATTTGCAATTATAATTCAATATTTTTATAATTTCGCATAAACATATAATTATCTGGATAATTCAATAAGTTGTGAGTTAAAAAATAAAAGAGCCTAATTTGCACAAATCAGAGTCATAGAGACTTTTTGGAGCAATCATAATTGATAAATCTCTAACAATAAAGTATTAGACAGCAAAAAGCTTTTTTTACATGAACTCATATATATTTCGGTAACTTTAAAATTGTCACCTGATGTTTGGGATAGGTAGTTATTAATCCCTATTTTAAGAGAAATCTAACTCACTATAAAAAAATATGATTATGACACGTTTATACAAAGTGTTAATAAGTTTGCTGTTTCTGTTAAATACTATTTTCATTTTTGCACAGCAAACAAAATCAGATACCATTACAGCAACTTTTACAGCCGAAAAAATTAATTTCGATGGCAACCTTAATGAAACAGCATGGCAAAAAGCAAAAATTATAGCTAATTTTACTCAACGTGAGCTTGATTTTGGTCAGCCGGCAACTGAAAAAACAAAAGTTGCCATTATATACGATAAATTAGCCATCTACATAGGTGTTTGGTGTTATCAAAAAAGTAAAATCAGTGCCAAATATATGCAGCGCGATTTTCGCTATCGCGAAGATGATAATTTTCAGGTCATTCTTTCTCCTTTCAACGATCACCGAAACGGTTATCTATTTATTATCAATCCCAACGGTGCTCGTGCCGATTTATTGATATCAGGAAATGAACGTGCCAATAAAGATTGGAATGGAGTGTGGGATGTTAAAACTAAAGTAAATTCAGAAGGTTGGTTTGCCGAAATTCGTATTCCTTTTAATACCTTACAGTTTCGCAAAAGCACTGAATATGCATGGGCAATTAATTTTGAACGTGATATTCGTGCAATAAATGAACAAGTTCTTTGGCGCGGATGGAGTCGTGATTGCTCTATATATTGTCTGGTAAATGCAGGTACTTTATCAGGATTAAAAAATATCGGATACGCTAAACGGTTTGAACTTAAACCCTATGGATTAGCAAGCTTTAAAAACGAAACCGGTGAACCGGATGAATCACCCGCTAAATTTGGTACCGATTTAAATATAAATTTATCGCCTACCTTAAAAATGAACCTAACTTATAATACAGACTTTGCACAAGTTGAAGCAGACCGTATTGCTGTAAATCTTACTCGTTTCAATTTATTTTATCCCGAAAAAAGAGAATTTTTCTTGGAAGGATATCAAAATTTTCGCTTCAATATGGGTGGACCCTACGAAGCATTTTATACACGTAAAATTGGGATAGAAGATTTTGAACCGGTAAAAATTATTGGCGGAGCAAAAATTTACGGGAAAGTAGGAAAAAATAATATAGGTGCACTAAATATTACAACAGCACAAGAAGATAGTATTCCGGCAACTAATAATACAGTAATACGCTATAAACGTGATATTGGCGAACAATCTTATGTGGGTTTTATTCTCACATCAAAAAATAATGAAAATATAAGTAATCAGGTTGCCGGAATTGATGGTGCTTATTCAACTTCACATTTTTTACAAGATAAAAATTTGGTAATCGGCGGACACCTTACACGCAGCTTTGATAAAGATCAAATATCACAAAATGTTTATGCATGGCGTTTTTTTGTAGATTACCCTAATGATTTAATCGATAACTATATTGGTGTAAGCAGTATTCAGGGCGACTTTAATCCGGAGCTGGGTTTTGTGTATCGTGATAATTTTGACAGTTTTATCTGGAGTTTTCGGTTTACTCCGCGTTGGTTTACTAAATACGGTATTCGTCAAATGGCTTTTAAGCCTTGGGGATTTAGATACTACCGAACAAATAGTTCAGGTAAACTGGAATCTTTTTATAACGAAACACGTCCCTTTGGGTTTGAAACAAAAAAAGGAGAGCGCTCTGAATTTAACCTCATCCAACAATACGAACGTTTAGACGAAGGCTTTGATTTAGCCGATTCAATAACCATTCCTACCGGTGAATACTGGATGTTTCGCCAAGAACTCCAATTTGAAACTTATCAAGGACGAAAGCTTTGGATATTTTTACTATGGAATTGGGGTGATTTTTATACAGGAAAAATTAACACCTTTGAATCGGCACTTGGAATTAATGTCAATAAATACTTGAATCTCAGAACTGATTATTCTGTGAATATAGTCAATTTGCCGGAAGGAAATGTTACCACTCACGAACTGGCTCAATACATACGGGTAGCGATTAATCCAAAACTCAATTTCACCTTATTCACCCAATGGAATTCTTTAGACGATTTACTGCTTGGAAATTTTCGTTTAAATTGGATACCTAAAATCGGTTCGGATTTATATCTTGTGTATAACAGGGGGTATGTAAATTTAAAAGAATTTGATTTTATGCGTCCGGAAACTACCAGTGGGGCAATTAAACTGGTTTGGAGAATTACTTTCTAGCTTAGCTCAACACCCTTTCTGATATTTTGTTCCACTGTGCAAAAAACTGTACTAACCGCAATAATTCATGAAATTCTCTTTAAGCAGATACAATGCCTGTTCCGATTTATCGGAATGCTTAAAGAGAATTTCAAGCGACACCCAACCTTTAGCCTCATGAGCCGAAGGCGAATAAATTTGAGTGCATTTATCTTGCTGTAAAACCCACTTAATGTATTGATAATAAAAGCATTACAGTGTATTTATAACGAAAGCAGTGAACTGCGAAGCACCTCACCGAAGGTAATTTTGCGGGCTAAGAAGCTTAGCACACTATGCTGAATATTTCACAGCTTACAAAGCTATACTTCGTTTACTACATGCTACGTAAAAATTACATCATGCAATAATTTCATCAAGAAAGTAAGTATGAAAAATGCAGCAAATGTTATTAAAATATTCCAATAAGGATGGCGGTATGAAAAGGCAAGATTCTCTTTGCATTCCTCATCCATTTTATCATGCATCTTTTTTCGTTGTGAAAAATTAACATAAGTAACATAGGATGTTAAAATAATTGTAACAACCAGTGTTTCAAGAACAAAGCGCAAATCTATATTCATCTTAAAAATATTTTAATTATTTAAAGATACAAAATTTCTTAAATTTATCAATAATAAAAATATATTTTTGTGCGATTATGCAAGATTATTCGTTAAAATATCTGATTGAATACATAGAAGATTTGCCACAAATAGCTAAAAAATCCTTACAGGGAATAAAACCCGTTTTTAAAAAAATAAAAAAGAAAAAGCCTAAGGATTTAGACACCTTTGTACACAATTTGCACGAAGAATATTTTCAGGAGGTAGATTGTTTAACTTGTGGGAATTGTTGCCGAAGTTTGGGTCCGCGTATTACCGATCGAGACATCGACCGTTTGGCAAAACACCTGCGTATAAAACCATCGGCTTTTGTTGAAAAATATTTGCAAATTGACGAAGATAAAGACTACGTCTTTAAATCAATGCCCTGCCCTTTTTTGGATGATGATAATTATTGTCTGGTGTATGAACATCGCCCCAAAGCCTGCCGCGAATATCCGCACACCGACCGCCCAAAATTTGTGCAAATATTAGATTTAAGCCTGAAAAATTGTGAAACCTGTCCGGTGGTTTTTAAAATTTGTGAGGATATAAGTCGAAAATATTCGTAAAAAATTGACCAATATCTGGTTCATTAATATGGTTTAAATACTTTAAGCAGGTAGTTTATTATGAGGTTTGAATACTACTTATCCGAAATATTTATAGTCTTGTAAAAAGACATTTTTAATTAATCTCTAACTTTTCACAAAATACGCAAAACAAAACAAAATCGCCTGATTAACAGATAAATATACGATTGTATTTCAAGATATTTACGTAACAATACAATTCGATACTATTTTGATATTTAATTAGTTACTAAACTTATTAACCTGAGCCCGTACTTTCCAATAAAACATCAAAAATCGGCGTAAATTCCATAGAAAAAATCTCACATTAAATTTAGTTCAATACCAGATTACTTCCGCATGAGCCCGGACAAGCAGCAGGAAACCGCTCATAGTCCTGTTTATTGGGTGTGAATTTCTATTTCTTTATTGTTAAAATTAGCCCAAAACCATCAGGGTCTTTGATTTCAATTCCATTCTCAGTCCAATAGGGATTTTTCGATTTTCTTATAGGAATGTCAGATTTTTCAATTTTCAATTTTAATTGATTAAACTCTTCCTCAGAGTCTATATAAAAAACTAATAAGTCATCTTCATCTGAATAATGATTTACTTTTTCATTTGATTCTGTAAACTCAATGTGCCAATCTAAATTTTGAAGTCCTAAAAAGACACCATTATAATTAGAGTGATTTTTAAATTCTCCCAATTTTTCCAAGCCAACTATTTCAGTGTAAAATTTAATTAGTGGCTCTAAATTATTCGTATGTCTGGCATATCTAAAAGTCATTTTTAATTTAGTTTTTATTTCAAATTGCACACAATAGTTTGGCTATGCGTAGTGTGTT
Source organism: Bacteroidales bacterium (assembly GCA_027083715.1). Lineage (GTDB taxonomy): Bacteria > Bacteroidota > Bacteroidia > Bacteroidales > NBLH01 > NBLH01. The sequence goes on along the minus strand of JALWNR010000162.1, from coordinate 12,639 downwards.
TTTTTGAAACAATAGATTTTCAATTTATTACTAACTTTATTTATTGCGGTTATATACTCCCACAAATCTACAAATTATTGCTGATAATTCACACTTGCACATATCATTTGCAAATAAAAAAGCTGATAACCTACGGTTATCAGCTTTTCAATATAATTTATGAGCTTTTCTAAGAAACACTTTCGATTAATATCTCCAAAATCTTTTGTGCAGCTACCGAAACCGATGTTCCCGGTCCAAAAATACCTACTACACCGGCATCATACAAAAATTGATAATCCTGATGCGGAATAACACCTCCGGCAATGACCATAATGTCTTCACGACCCAGCTTTTTCAACTCTCCAATTACTTGCGGCACCAAGGTTTTGTGTCCCGCAGCAAGGCTGGAAACACCCAGCACATGCACATCATTTTCGACTGCTTGTTTGGCTGCTTCGGCAGGGGTTTGAAATAAAGGTCCGATGTCCACATCGAAACCAATATCTGCATAGCCTGTGGCTACTACTTTTGCGCCGCGGTCGTGCCCGTCTTGTCCCATTTTAGCAATCATAATGCGTGGACGGCGACCTTCCATTTCGGCAAACTTTTCAGCCATCTGTCTGGCTTTCTCAAACTCTTTATCTTGTTTTGATTCTGACATATATACTCCTGATATTGAACGAATAACTGCTTTGTATCTTCCTACAACTTTTTCCATAGCATCAGAAATTTCCCCCAATGATGCACGTCGCTTAGCTGCTTCAACGGCTAATTCCAAAAGGTTTCCTTTTCCGGATTTTGATGCTTCGGTAATTTTATCCAGAATTTCCCGGACGGCTTTTTCATTTCTGTTGGCACGTAATTCTTTCAGTCGGCGAATTTGTGCCTCACGTACCGATGTATTATCCACTTCCAGAATATCAATCGGGGCTTCTTTATCCAAACGGTATTTGTTTACGCCCACAATGGTATCAATTCCGGCATCAATACGCGCTTGTTTTCTTGCGGCGGCTTCTTCAATACGCATTTTCGGAATGCCTGTTTCAATGGCTTTAGCCATTCCGCCCAATTCGTCCACTTCTTTGATTAATTCCCATGCTTTTTCAGCCAATTCCTTAGTAAGGCTTTCCACATAATAGGAGCCTGCCCAAGGGTCGAGCGAGCGGCAAATATTGGTTTCTTCTTGCAAGTAAATCTGGGTGTTTCGCGCAATACGTGCCGAAAAATCGGTAGGCAAAGCAATGGCTTCGTCTAACGCATTAGTGTGTAGGGATTGAGTATGTCCCAAAGCAGCACCCATCGCTTCAATGCAGGTGCGCGCCACATTATTAAAGGGGTCTTGCTCGGTAAGACTCCAACCTGATGTTTGCGAATGCGTACGCAATGCCAATGATTTTGGGTTTTTCGGATTAAATTCTTTTACAATTTTAGCCCAAAGCATACGCGCCGCACGCATTTTGGCAATTTCCATAAAATGATTCATCCCGATTGCCCAGAAAAACGAAATACGCGGTGCAAAAGCATCAATATCCAGTCCTGCTTTTATTCCTGCTTTCAGGTATTCTTTACCGTCTGCCAATGTGTATGCCATTTCAATATCGGCAGTGGCTCCTGCTTCCTGCATATGGTAGCCCGATACCGAAATAGAATTAAATTTAGGCATAAACTTCGAGGTATATTCAAAAATATCGGCAATAATACGCATCGAAAATTCCGGCGGATAAATATAGGTGTTGCGCACCATAAATTCTTTCAGAATATCGTTCTGAATGGTTCCCGAAAGTTTTTCCAAAGGCACGCCTTGCTCCAATCCGGTTACAATGTAAAATGCCATAATGGGCAACACAGCACCGTTCATGGTCATCGAAACCGACATTTTATCCAGAGGAATCTGGTCGAACAGGATTTTCATGTCCAGAATGGAATCAATGGCAACACCGGCTTTACCCACATCGCCCACCACACGCTCATGGTCTGAATCGTATCCACGGTGTGTGGCAAGGTCAAAGGCTACGGAAAGTCCTTTTTGCCCTGCTGCCAGATTGCGACGATAAAAAGCATTGGATTCTTCGGCTGTGGAAAAACCTGCATACTGGCGGATAGTCCACGGGCGCATTACATACATCGCCGAATAAGGTCCGCGCAAATAAGGCGGCAATCCGGCTGCATAATCAAGATGCTCCATATTGAGCAAATCCTCTTCGGTATAAATTTGCTTTACGGCAATGTGTTCGGGCGTTTGCCAAAGCGCTCCGGTATTTGTTATCTGTTTCCCGCTTTCAGGAACTTGTTTTATGTTGATGTTTTTAAAATTTGGACGCATGTTCTATGATTATAAATTATAGATTGAAAATTACTTTTATTCGTTTAAATAAGTATCGTCTGATAATCTTTTTAATGCTTTTATTGCACTTTGATTATTCAAAACTTCCTGTTGATATTTTGCTGTTGCCTAGCGAGTAAACCCGCTTCACTTTTAAAGTGGTCGAATTCGACCACTTTAAAATCAGGATTGTATAATAACTCCCAAGTGCCTAAAAACTCAATAGTTGTTCTCGTTCTCAGCCAGTTTTTTATAATATCAGCTGCTCTGTTATCTCCTGTTTTTGCTTTTGCCATATCTGTTAAACAGATATAGTCCTCTTTGTTGAGTTCTGTTATTGAAACAACAGTATCTTTTATCTTTATATTTTTTGATTTTACCATTACTTTACAAACGGTCTATCTTTTAGTTAGTTCCAAAAACTTATTCAGCTCTTCCAAAGCATTGCTTTTGATATGAATAAAATGTTCAATACCTTCGTTTTGTAATTTCTCAAGGATATTTTTCGGATATCCGGCAATAACTATCGTTTTTTTATCTTTTAAAGCATGATAAATTTGCGGTGCAATTTGTTCGTATTCATCATCGCTGCTGCAAATTACTATAATCTTTGCATCAGATTTTTTAGCAGCTTCAATGCCTAGCTCAACAGTTTCAAAACCAAAATTATCAATTACTTTAAATCCTGCACAAGCAAAAAAGTTTGAAGAAAAACTTGCACGTGCCTTACGCATCGCTAAATTCCCGTAGGTAAATAAAAATACCGAAGGTATTTTCTCCGTACTTTCCACTTTGCTGCGCAATGTTTCAAAGGCTTGTGCTCCGCGATAAACCTTTAAGGGTTCTGCCACAAAACCTTTTCCTTTTTCGGGTTTTGGGAAATAATTAATTTCTTCAATATCTTTTTCTAATTGCTCATTTTGATTGGGATACTGATTGGTGCCCAAAAATACTTCGCGGCGCAACGCAATATCCATATCGCGCTTTTGCTTGGTTGCAGCTATTTTTTCCTGAACAAAGCCCTTTTTCAGTGCTTCAAGGTATCCGCCTTGTTCTTCGGTTTCCAAAAACAAGTCCCATGCTTGTTTAATCAATGAATTGCTTAGGTTTTCAATGTAATATGAACCGGCAGCAGGGTCGGTAACTTTATTAAAATACGATTCTTCTTTAAGGATAATTTGCTGATTGCGTGCTATGCGCTCACCAAATTCATCGTCATTTTCATAAATGGCATTAAAAGGCAAAACGGTCAGCGAATCGGTTCCGCCCAGAACAGCAGACATTGCTTCGGTAGTGGTACGCAACATATTCACATAAACATCGTAAAGGGTTTTGTTCCACAGCGAAGTTTCGGAATGGATAAAAATTTTAGCCTTTTCGGGATGATCGGGCAAATAACTTTCCATAATTTTTGCCCAGAGGTAACGCACTGCACGTAATTTGGCAATTTCCATAAAATAATTGGAGCCAACACCCAGATTATAACGCAAATGCGGACTTAAATCCGCAACATCAATACCTTGCTCTTGTGCAAAGTTCAGATATTCAACCGCTATGGACAATGAAAAAGCGAGTTCCTGAACAATAGAGGCTCCTGCACTATTAAAATATTTTCCGTTAATGCAAACAAAATGCATATCCGGCAAAATTTCTTTTGCTTTAGCAAAAAGCGGCTTGGAAAAACTCATTCCCTCACAAATTTCCGCATCATAACATTGTCCCGTAAGTGTGGTATATCCCAATGGGTCAAAATCAAAAGAGCCTTTTAGTTTTTTTGTGTCGATATTATTTTTTGTACAATAATCAATAAATTCCTGCAACAGTTTTTTCGTACCGCGCAATTTTGAAAAATTGATTTCGACTTTATCAAAAGGAAACCCACTCAATAAGCTATTCAAATCAGTTTTTGCATCCTCAGGAATAATAAATGCAATACTTTCTGCTCCACGTTTTACGGCTTCTAATGCTTTAGCATTCGCTTTTTGCTCATCTTTCACAAAAATATCCTGACGAATCAGCCAGTTATTATCCTTTTTATTACCGCGCACATAGGGCAACTCGCCAGGCAAAGTTTGCAAAAGATTTTTCAATCCGCTTAAATCTTCGCGGCGATAATACGGACGAACATTGAAGCCCTCAATAGTTTTCCAGATTAGTTTTTTATCATAATCAGCACCTTTAAGGTCTGCTTTGATTTTTTCTTCCCATTGTTGGGTAGTTACGGGAGGAAATTCCGTGAAAAGTTTATTATTTTGGTGATTGCTCATAATCAATAGTAATTTTTAGGCAAAATTAGTACATTTTATGCCTCGCAAATTACTAAAAATATATGATTTTTGTCAGATTAAACTGAAAAGTATATTTTTTACAACAGTTTTTTACTAATCCAAGCATCCCCAAGTCACTGTATCTTATTCGTGTTAAAAATATCTTTTCTTTTTAGATAAAATCATGACATGAACTATCCTATGGCTATATATTAAATTGTTGGGTACTATTGTTTTCAGAACTTTTGCTAGATTACATCTAAATTTGATTGTTTTATAGCATTCAGTGTAGTGAGGATTATCAAAAATATATACTAAACTGCTTAAGTATTTTGTAAGAGTATCCCGATTTTCGGGACAGGTTTATGCCGATAGACTTTTAGTTTTGTATTAAGAGCTTGCGAAGTAATACAATTACTAAAAGCGTATCGGTATAACAGTTTCGATACAGTTTTAGTTGCATCGAAACTTTGTTTTTTATTACTATTTTAGCGAAGGTTTAAGGTATTTTACATTTATATACAGAGATGTGGTTACCTTTTTGATATTAATTTCCAAAAAACCTTTTACTCCATCAACGGTTTCAAAAGCGACAACGTCTCCATTGTTTAAATTTTTCACATCAGTTCCGGCATTTACACTAATGTTGGCAATATCTTCTACGGTAATATTTTCAAAGTTAAGCTCTACTTTTCCTAATTTGGTAGCGTTTTTATTAGAAACATCATAATTAATACCATTTTTTTCCCAAAGAGAGGCTAACCAGGCTGAATTTGGTGCAACAATAGAATGTACCGCATTATCTTCCCAACAATAGGCAATATCCATGTCTGCAACATTACCTTCTGCATTTAAGGTAGTACCATCATCGATATTTAACATATTTGCCTCGGTTAAAGACAAGGTGCTAAAAACAAGTTTTACGTCAGAATATTCAGAAAGGGTTCCTGAGATAGGTTCCACTGTTTCAGCAGAATCGCAACTAGTGAAAATACTCAAAGCAATAGAAAAGGTTGCAATCATTAATACATTGATTTTTTTCATTTTTTAAAATTTATAAAATTAATAATATGAAATTAAGAGTTAAGTTTAATAAAACTTACAATTTTACAAATTATGAAAACTGATTATCACTTGCTGAATATCTAAACAATGGATAGAAATGCGCGGATTTAACGGGAATATACTAATCAATGTTCTAATATACTTTCAACAGAGTCAAAAATAGTGCTTTATCTGTTTTATAAATCGGTAAAAATGTTCATTTTAGTTTGAACACTTAATTCGTGTTTAATAACGCATTTAAATCTTTCTTATTGTAAATAATCCCAAAACATAGTTAATTAAACCATAGCCCTATTCTATTTTAAATTCCTGATTACTAAAGCCTGAGGTCTCCGGAACTTTTACAATATTATATTCAAAATCAGTTAGTTTGTGGCATTCATTACAAGCTATGGTTAATTGTGTATAGCTTTTTTTAAAAGCATCTAAATCCCCGGTACTCACAGCTCTTTCAATCTCAAGTAAGCCGGGCTCTAACATGCTCATCAATTCAGTTTCTTTCCGTTCTTTTTGATATTTTTGAATTTCATCCGTAACTTCTTTAAGCTCCTTTACTTCAAATTGTGCCAGTTTCCAGTTTTCATTTATTCCTGCAAACCATAATTTTGCATGATGCGCTTGAATATTGTTCATTAAAAAACCGAATCCCGGTTTATAAACTTTTGAAAGTTGTACTTTTAAACTATCAATTTGATTTTGCAGTGCTTGCGTGTTCGTGTTTTGAGTATTGCATGAAAAAAGTCCGAAAACTAAAACGGCTAAAAATAAATGTTTCATTGTTTTATAATTTTGGGTTAAACATACTGCCTTTTCTGAGGATAAAATTAGCATTTTGTATTGAATTGAACTATGTTGATTAGCATAATTTGAATCAGCCGATAAGAAAAGAACAAGAAAATAATTTGTTAAAAAATATTTTCTCAATGTTCTCTTAAATCTATAAACTTTAGATTATCGCTTGATGAACTGATTTTATACATTGATTATACCTATCTCGATGCACAAAAAACCTACGATAATAATAATCAACTTGAATTAACAGCACAAAACAGACTTACAACAACACTTGCTTACGAAGACGAAGAAGAAGGTTGGAAAGTAGGATTAGAAGCTTTTTATTTTGGAAATCAATTTCTTGAAAACGTAAATAAAACGCCTGATTATTGGCTACTTGGAGCATCGGTTCAAAAAACATTTGGTCATTTTACCATTGCTCTTAATGTTGAAAATATTTTAGACGTTCGCCAAACCAGATATGAAAATATAGTGAGTGGTTCACCAAATAATCCGATATTTAACGAAATTTATGCACCATTAGACGGAATTGTTGGAAATATGGTATTAAAATTTGATTTATATTGACAGTAAATGAAAATAAATTCTTCCGTGTTTAGGAAAAAAGTATAGATTATCCGCAATAATTCATGAAATTCTCTTTATGCAGATACTAGGCACCGAATTCCGCCGACATATCTTTATATTTCAAGGAATTCGTAACGAAGTAGATGCGTGAAGAGAATTTCAAGTGACACCCAACCTTTAGCCTCATGAGCCGAAGGCGAATAAATTTGAGTGCGTTTGTTTTGTGATAAAACTTACTTAATGTATTGATAGTAAATATATTGTAATGTAACTGTAACAAAAGCGGTGAATTTTGCGGGTTATAAAAATAATATTCATAAATCTTTTATTATCCCTGTAAAATTCAACAACACCGGATTGGTATTTTTACTGTTCCACACTATTTTCAGAGCGGTGCGCTGCGAAATATTTTTCAGTTCAATAAATTTGATTTTAAAATTATAACCGTAACGCAATGAAGTAGGCACTATGGAAATTCCGAAATGATTTTCCACCAACCGGTAAATAGAGCTGGCATTGACCGTAGAATGCGAAACATTCGGATAAAAACCGCTGTCGTCAAAAATCTGCATTACTTTTTCGTAATATGATTCGCTGTACGAAGCATCAAACAAAATAAAATTTTCATTTTTAAATTGTACCAAATTTTTAAAATTTTGCTCATCAACAGGATGATTTTCAGGCAAAACCAAAGAAAAAGTTTCTTCCCTTGCCGTATGAATTTTCAATCCGCGTGGAACACGTTCCAAACGAACAAAACCAACATCAATATCCAAATCAAACAATGCCTGAATTTGACTGCGGTTATCCATTTCGGTCAAATTTACCAATACATCGGGGCTGATTTCCCGAAACTTCAACAACAATTCGGGAATAAGCTGCTGCATGGCAGAGCCGACATAACCCAATTTTAATTTCCCGTCAATTCCTTTATCAAGTAATTGGGCATGATTAATAATATCATCCAATCTTTTGAAATGATTGCTTAATTCTTTTTGCAGATATTCACCCGCCTTGGTGAGTTCCACTTTACGGTTGTTGCGCTCAAACAGTTTTATGCCCAAATCCTCTTCCATTTGCTTGATTTGACGGCTCAATCCGGGCTGCGAAATATACAGTAACTCAGCAGCTTTCCTGAAATGCAACTCTTTTGCAACTGCCAGAAAATATTTAAAATGTCGAAACTCTAATTGATTACTCATAGTTATCAATAATTGCTTTAAATAGTCTTGTTAAGTATCAAAAGTAAGCGTAATTTTGCACAAAATCAAACCTGAATTTAAAAAGTTGGGGTACGACTTTCAGTCGTGCCTCAACTCAAATCTTAAAAACAACAATCATGTTTAAATACGGAACAGACAAATTAACGGTAGATAAAGCCATTGCCATTGCAAAAGGCGAATTGAAAGGCGTTTTGGACAGCGAGGCACAAAACAAAATCAATGCTTGCCGCGCAAAAGTAGATGCCATTGTTGATGCGGGCAAAGCGGTTTACGGCATTAATACCGGTTTCGGTCCGCTTTGCGATGTGCAAATCACTGCCGATGAAACTGCCAAGTTGCAGGAAAACTTGTTAATTACCCATGCGGTAGGCGTAGGCAATCCGATTGACAAAGAGCTTTCAAAAATCATGATGATTTGCAAAGTTCATGCTTTGTCGCAGGGTTATTCGGGTATCCGCTTGGAAGTGGTGGAGCGCATTCAATATTTCATTGAGCATGATTTATTGCCGGTAGTTCCTGAACAAGGTTCGGTTGGTGCATCAGGCGATTTGGCTCCACTTTCGCATTTATTTTTGACTCTTTTGGGCGAAGGTGAATTTTGGGACGGAAATAAAATTGTGCCTGCAAAAGAAATGCTGGCAAAACACAATTTAGAACCTATTCGCTTGCAGGCAAAAGAAGGTCTGGCACTGATTAATGGGACACAATTTATTCTGGCTCATGCTATTATGGGTTTGCATAAAATGGAATATTTGCTCGATTTGGCAGACCTTGCCGGAGCCATGAGCATCGAAGGATATTTGGGCAGTGCATCGCCGTTTAAAGCTGCTTTGCACGAAATTCGTCCGTACAAAGGCAATATTGAAGTGGCAGCGCACATGCGCCGATTGTTTAAAGGTTCGGAAAATATGGCTTCGCACGAGAGTTGCTCGCGTGTGCAAGACCCTTACTCAATGCGCTGTATTCCGCAAGTACACGGAGCTTCACGCAATGCCTATTATCACTTGAAAGAATTAGCCGAAATTGAAATGAACTCGGTTACCGATAACCCGATTGTTTTAAGCGAAACAGAAGCCATTTCAGGTGGTAATTTCCACGGACAGCCTTTGGCTATGGCTCTTGATTATGGAGCATTGGCAGCTTCTGAAATTGGTAATATTTCTGACCGCAGAAGTTATTTGTTGCTCGAAGGAAAATTCGGTTTGCCTCGATTATTGACATCAGGCGGTGGATTAAATTCAGGTTACATGATACCGCAATACACCACAGCCGCTTTGGTCACCGAAAATAAATCATTGTGTTTCCCTTCTTCTGCGGATAGTATTCCTACTTCCTTGGGTCAGGAAGACCATGTTTCGATGGGCAGCATTTCAGGACGTAAATTCAATCAAATTCTTGGTAATATTGAAAAAATATTAGCAATTGAAATGATGTACGCAGCACAAGCTTTGGATTTCAGGCGCCCTAACAAATCATCGGAAATTGTAGAGAAAAACATTGCACTCATTCGCAAAAAAGTTCCTAAATTAGAAGATGATCGCATTTTAAAAGACGATATTAATTACATTATCGATTTAGTAAAAAACAGAAAATTTATTGTTAATTAAAATATGGATAATTGGTTATTGGCTCTTAGGCAGCAAATTTTTCAATTCCTAACGTGGACAAGCCACAACCAAACAGATTTAAACATCAAATCGTAGCCCGAGAAGGAGACATTTGAGCGTTTTTTTATATTTTAGAACATTACGGATTATAAGCAGATTTTCACTGCTGTTCAACTGCGTTGAACAAAGAATAGAGACACAGATAGCACTGATTATGCAGATAATCAAAGATTTATATTTCAAAACCTCTGTGTTAAGATGTGAAATCTGCGATAATTTGCGTTCATCTGTGGACAAAATATATCCGCGGATTACTCAGATTACCGTAGAAGGATTAAACTTGTGTCTTTATTAATATTTTGCCAAAAAAGTAAAAACATTACGAATAAAGCACTAATTATCTAATTTCCAGTTATCCAATAAACTAAAATTATACAGCTATGACATTCAAAGAAAAAATAGTACAAGGCATTCCTTCGGAATTACCGTCAAAAAGAAAATATCCAGAAGGAGTAAACAGAGCTCCCAAACGCAAAGACATTTTAACAAAAGAAGAAAAGCAACTTGCCGTGCGTAACGCTTTGCGTTATTTCCCGAAAGAATGGCACAAAGAATTAGCCGAAGAGTTTGCACAAGAGCTGCAAGATACGGGGCGTATTTACATGTATCGCTTTAAACCTGATTATGAAATGTATGCCCGCCCGATTGAAGAATATCCGGCAAAATCGCGCCATGCGGCAGCCATTATGGTGATGATACAAAACAACTTAGACCCTGCCGTTGCACAACACCCCGAAGAGCTGATCACTTACGGCGGAAACGGTGCCGTGTTCCAAAACTGGGCGCAATACCTGTTGACCATGAAATATTTAGCCACCATGACCGATGAGCAAACCCTGCATTTGTATTCCGGTCATCCTATGGGCTTGTTCCCGTCATCAAAAGATGCTCCTCGTGTAGTGGTTACCAATGGGATGGTTATTCCCAATTATTCAAAGCCGGACGACTGGGAGCGTTTTAATGCACTGGGAGTGAGTCAATACGGTCAAATGACTGCCGGCTCGTTTATGTACATCGGACCTCAGGGAATTGTACACGGAACTACCATTACCGTAATGAATGCTTTTCGTAAAATATTGCCCAAAGGCGAAACTCCCGAAGGCAAAATTTTCCTTACTGCCGGATTAGGAGGAATGAGCGGTGCACAGCCAAAAGCCGGAAACATTGCAGGATGCATTACCGTAGCTGCCGAAGTAAACGAAAAAGCTGCCCGCAAACGCTACGATCAGGGTTGGGTAGATGTTTTGGTGGACAATATGGACGACTTGTTGGCAAGAGTGCGCAAAGCACAAGAACAAAAAGAAATAGTTTCGATTGCATATATTGGCAATGTGGTAGAAGTTTGGGAAAAATTCTATGACGAAGAAATCTTCATTCATGTAGGTTCCGACCAAACCTCATTGCATATTCCTTGGACAGGCGGTTACTACCCGGTAAGTTTATCGTTTGAAGAAGCTAACCGCATGATACGCGAAGAGCCGGAACGTTTCAAAGAAGAAGTACAGGCTTCATTGCGCCGTCATGCTGCGGCAATCAATAAACATACGGCGCGCGGCACTTATTTCTTCGACTACGGAAATGCCTTCTTATTAGAAGCTTCGCGCGCAGGTGCCGATATAATGGCAGAAAACGGTATTGATTTCAAATACAAGTCTTATGTTCAAGATATTTTAGGTCCCATGTGCTTTGATTTTGGTTTTGGTCCGTTCCGCTGGGTTTGTACATCGGGCAAGCCGGAAGATTTAGATAAAACTGACCAAATTGCCATGGAAGTATTACAAGAGATTATGGAGCATTCACCCGAAGAAATTCAGTTACAAATGCAGGACAATATAACCTGGATACGTGATGCGAAGAAAAATAAAATGGTAGTTGGTTCGCAAGCACGCATATTGTATGCCGATGCCGAAGGTCGTACTAAAATAGCCAAAGCTTTTAACGATGCTGTTGCTCGTGGTGAAATATCTGCTCCGGTTGTACTTGGTCGCGACCACCACGATGTTAGCGGTACGGATTCGCCTTATCGCGAAACTTCAAATATATACGACGGCAGTAAATTCACCGCTGACATGGCAATTCAAAACGTTATAGGCGATAGTTTCCGCGGAGCTACTTGGGTATCTATCCACAATGGTGGTGGTGTTGGTTGGGGCGAAGTGATTAACGGTGGTTTCGGAATGGTGCTGGACGGCTCACCCGAAGCCGAAGAACGCCTGAAAAGAATGTTGTTCTATGATGTAAACAACGGCATTGCACGCCGCAGTTGGGCTCGCAACGAAAATGCCTTATTTGCCATTAAGCGTGAATTGGAGCGCAGCCCTGAACTGAAAGTTACTTTACCAAATCTGGTAGATGACGATTTACTGGAAGAATTGTTTTAATCGAAAATTTCGATATAACAAATTTAAATTATTATCAGGGAACTATAAGCTTTCCGCTTGTAGTTCCCTGCATGTAATAAACGTTGAAGAATACACAAGCATTTTTGCATTGCAAATAAGAGCTAATTTATTTAAGAAAAAGTAAAGATATCTTAACAAACCTTTCCAAACATATTCTTCTAAAATAAACAATATCTAAATCAAAATGTTTAATAAACCAATTTAGATCATATCCTTCATCAAAAAAAAATAAGCATTCATGTAAAAAAATAGAAGTTTCGTACTTAATGTTTAGTTTAGCCGTTTAATTTTTTGAAACTATAAGGCAACATTTAAAAGGGTTTGGCAGTCTATTTAAAAGAATTACTC
>JALWNR010000161.1 GCA_027083715.1 Bacteroidales bacterium | reverse complement strand
CCTTAAAACAGCTGATTTTGCTGCAGCCAAAACCTCACGGTTTACCTTACGGGTAATATTGCCTCTGTTTAAATCTTCAATCAAAATATAACCACTAATTAATAATAATTGCAAAATCATATTATTAATAATGGTTTCCTCATTATAGCCTTCTGCCAAATATAAATTTTTACAATCTTTGTAAAATTCATCGGCAAATTCTTTATTATTCGGTAAATTCATTAATTGCTCCCATGTTTCGCTATAGCTGTTTAATTCTATATTGATGTTGGGTGTGAGTAATAAGGGCGAAAACTCTTTTTCATTACTAACCGGATAAAACCCTTTTAAGTTTGATAAATCTACTTTGGTTTTCATATCGTCAATACGAACAAAATCGGCTTTACGCATTTGTTCTAATTGCCACAAACGAAAATTATAGCGGTTAATTTCTTGACTTAAACGTGTGCCATTAAAAATGTGCGAATAGGCTTTCAATACCGTTTCTGTAACTTTTTGTTTGTTCTGATGTATTTCCGGATTTTCAATACGTACTTCTTGAATTAGCTTTTTCAACTCTTCGGCAGCCTTTTGTGGTCCTGAAATTTCACGACCTTTTTTACCCAAGTCTGTTGAAAGAACTCCAAAAACAATTTTCCCGCCTTTTCCATCGCCATAATTTCCTTTTAATATATTGAGCAAATGTTTTCTGCCTTCCAACTGTTTATGCTCCGAAATAAACGGCTGCCCGGAAGGAGTGCTTGCCAAAGCATTAAAAATAGTATTAAAAATATTTCGCGTGAGCAAAATACTCATTTGATTTTCAGTAGCAATATTTGCAAATATCTCAAATCTATTAAGAATAATATCAAATTTAATGTCTTCAATAACATAGTTTTTTTCTTCAAATGTAAATCTTTCACCTATAAAGATTTGCTTCGCAACATCTTCTATATCAATTTTATCAAGCATTTTAAACGATGAACATAAATAAAATTTACCATCGGCTTCGTTAAACTCCCAGTCCAAAATATCATCAAGGTAATTACCATGATTTTCTAATACAGTAACAATATTCGGATGATCTGTATAACGCAATAAAGTTCGTTGAAAGTTTGGATTATCACCGCTTGTAGCTTTTTCTTTACGTTCGCCATGCGAATCGCGATAATAAATAAAATTTTCAGGATTATCAAAACGAGTTATTCCTGCTTCTTCACGTGCATGGTTACTTGCTGTTAAAATAATATCAATTTTAAAAGGCATATTTATATCGCACAATCCGCTAATAGTACTTCGAGAGTTCAAATCAGTTACATTGCTTTCTGAACTACTTTCAAAAAGGGAGTTGTAATATTTGATATAATCAGGATCGAAATCGGTAACACGGGAAAAGTCTCCCACTTCGGTACCAATTCCGTATAAATTTCCTTTTTTATCCGGAAAAATATGAAACATATCTCCGGCAATTAATTTAATGGAACGTATATGTTTCAAATCTTTTTTCAGCCATTTCAGCATCATGGCTGCCAGCATTTCCGATTTACCGACACCACTATCGCCCCCCACGTGTACAACAAAAATTCCACCATCTTCTTCTTCTATGGCAAATAACGAACCGTGAATAGGTATCCCTCCCATTTCCTTAACCTTTTCATTAATTAAAGTTAAACGCGGTTTTTTTACATTACCAAAATAGTCGGCTTTTTTATCCAAGGGAACTATCAATGTTTTTATTTTTCCATTTGGACCTTCTAAATCAAAATAACCAACTTTAGGGAATGAAAGTACTTTTTCAGGAGCTCCAAGAAAATGTATTACGTCAGGGACAAAATTTTTAATATATTCTTCCGAAATTACATCAGTACCTAAAAGTTGATAATTATCTGTTAAATATTTTAAAAATGATTTTTGAAATATCACCAATTCTTTAAATAAACCCTTATCAACAATTTTACATCTATAATCCTGTGCATCAATATGTTCAATAAACTTCTGAATTCGTTTTCCAAAAAAATCCACTTTAGGTTTAGCTGCCAAGTTTTTAATATACTCATTGCCCGATGGTGATTTAATTGCTTTTGCTTCATCTAAACGCAATTGACGTAATTCCAATTCTTCATCAGTTAAATCAACCTTATGGAATGCAAACTCTCGTTTTTTGGCATCGGTAACTTTGCGTGTATGTACTTGCACAGGCTGTTCGGCAGAAATAACACCACATTTACTCATAATATCTTTAATCCATTTTAAAGAACCCTGGTTATAGGTATCTAAAACATCGGTTTGCATTTCAAAATCTTTAAATACCGTTATACCGTGTTGAATCATTTCGTTTACGGCAGAATTTTGAGCTTTAAACTGGATTTCTGTAAAACGTATCAAACTGTGTGTGTATTTATCGTAATATTCAGTTGCCCGAGTTTTATTAATAATATCAATAATCATACGCGCTATTTCACGACTCTCGCTATGAAGTTTAGTTTGCGAAATTTTTGTGTTTTTTTGTAAATAGATTTCGTTTAAAATTAAATCTAAATCGCTATTAATAATTTGTAAAACAAAATTATTTACAGCCATTTGAATTTCATCATCATCAATTGCTTTCAATTGTTCATTGTACACATTTAATTGTCTAGTTATTAATTCGCCCAAACGGTTTTCACGTTTCATTAAATAAACAAACAACAAACGCATATTTACCGAAACATCTTTTGCCAAAACTTTTTGAGTTAAACTTTTGATAATACTGCCCAATACTTGTTGTGCAAGAGCAATATTTTCAAACTCATTGCTCAAACGTAAACTGTGTATAATTCCATCCATATAGCCTGCCAAGTCCATCTCGCTCACCATAATTCCCGTTATTTCTTCAAATTGACCGGTAGCTGCATTCAAGAGCTCTTCAATAGATGGTTCAACCCCTTGATTTTCAAATGGTAAATTAAAATGTATCATCAATTCACGAATATGCTTTTTCAAAATCATATTAGCACCTTCGAGTTTTTGTTGATCGCTTGCAACATCTTGACTTGCATTAATTGCCATTATTTTAAATTTGGCATCAGAGAACAAGATATTTTCCATTTCAATCAATATTTCTTTCATGATAATCAGCTCATCAACACCATCAAGCGTATAGGAATTAGGTTGGTAATCCAGTTTGTTTTCAATAAAACGGAGGATAGCTGCCTTACCAAAACGTGCCAAAACTACATCAAAATCCAAATGATTGATTAAAGGAATGTTTTTATAAATCTGTGGCAATAAGTTTTCATAAATTTTACTAAATGCTTTACTGCGAATAAATGCTTGTATATCCTGGCACTCACCAATATGTTCATAAAACTCAAATACCGAATTATGCGACTCGCCAATAGAGTTAATCGACAAACCGCTTTGTTCGGGAAAAGCAAGATAAAGAGTATCTAATTTACTGATTTTTAAACTTTCCAACTTTTCACGTTTGATATTTTTAATAATCGAAAAATCTTCAAGAATTTGCTCAATAAATTCTTTATCACTTTTAGCATTCAATATTTCATCTAAAACAATATCTGTTGTACTGGATTGATATTCATTTGAAGTTCTTTTGGTATAGTACAAAATCCAATATTTAAAAAATATCTCCAATGCGTTTTTAAAATCAGCAATAAAATCTTTATAGCTTTTTGCATCTCCTTTAAGGTAATCGCCCAAAGAAAAACGCACAAACCCAATTTTGTAGGGAATAACAGCAATTCCGCGCTTTTCAGCTAATTTTTTAGTAAATTTTTCCAATGCTTGAAAAGAAGGGATCTTATTCAAATGCAGATTAAATAAATACGAACCATCCGATCCGACAACTTGGGCATACTCATCCCAACCATTTTCTTTCATTAATTGTTCAGCAGTTTCTTTTGCCACTTTTAACCGTTTATTGGATTCTTCTCGAAACACTTTATTTAAACGAAATGTATTCAGTGCCTTTACCAAACGATTTTGATAATATTTAAAAAACGGTTTTCCTTTATATAGAAAATCATCAGGCAAATTAAGCATTTCCAACTTATCTAACGCAAGTAACTCTTCAAGAAGAAAAATATGCAAGGGGCTGCCTTCAAAAGGTGTAAATCTTGTAATTTTTTTACCTGGTGTTTTTTTGGCTTTTAGGTTTTGTTCGTATTTACTCAGCTCATTTTTTATATCAAGTTCTATGCTTTTTCGAAAACTGTATATCGAAGCATTTTTAGCCAAACGAGCTTCCGAGCGGTCTTTTATTTTTTTTGCCAATTGTGCAGTTTCAATAATGTTTACCAGCATATATACTGAGTTGGTATTGCATTTTTCCGGAGGATTTTGCTTTCGCGCATAATCAAAAACATCTTTTTTAGCTTTTGAAACAATTAATGCTCCAAGCCGGATACCGGTTCCCCCAAGATTTTTTGTCGTAGAAAGGGAACTTACCATATTGATATTGGAAAAACTTGCCAGATTATTAACAATGTAGCGTGAAATGGTACGCCACTTTGGCTCTTCGGGGTCTTCAATTTTTACAGCATCGCTATACGCTTCGTCCAGAAACAAAGTAATTTTGCTGTTTGCAACAAACTTTAGGAAGTCCAATAGATTTTCTTCATTAAAATCGGAAAACCCTGATGGATTGGATGGATCATTAATAACAATTGTTAAATTTTCGCAAAATCTATCCCATAAACTGCCACTATCATCGAAAAGTTGAAAAGTGCTTTTCATTCGTTGCAGTTTTACAAGCAATCGTTTGTAATCAATACGCCCTTTTTCATCATTGCCAATTTCCAAATCAAATGGATTTAAATCAAAACGGTCTGCAGGAAATAAATCTTGATATTCCCATGCAAGGTCTTTATTGTAAAGAATATAAGGACGTAAATTCTTCTCTGTATGAAAAAGAATATCACGAATAATCATTTGCACATCATCCGATATAGAAGTTTTATCTAAATTTGCCAAATCACTAACAAAGCTTTTAATGATTTCCTGTTCCTCCTGCGATTTTAAATCATAATCATCCTTTATTCCTAAATCAATCAAAAAATTAGCAAAACGTCCTTTATTATCAGATGAGTTTTCCGTTTTTATTAAATATTCTTTGTATTTTTCTAAAAACAGATTAATCCCAAAATTCTTGTGAAAATGATTTTTTAACGTACGGTGATAATTTGTAGGCAAAATATCCAATATTGTTCTGCATTGTTTAAGGATATTTTTATCTACATCTTTTAGTTTGCGTTGCAAAAGCCACTCGCCATAAGTTTTAATTTGATTTCTGCCTCCGCCTTCGTTAATGGTAGCTATTAAAATTTCTTTATTATCCGAATAAAAATATTGACGCATCCGTTCTTCAAATTCATGAATTAAATCAATATTTTGTTCTTTCAGTTTAACCGGATTTTTAGTTGTTAAAATCAAATTAATATAATCGGCAAGTTTAGTAAGCGCATATTTATCTTTAATAATTTGTTTTGAAAATTCATCAAATTTGAATAATACAATATCACGTTCTGCATCATCGGTTTTTTCAATTTGAAATTTTTTCAGCTCATCTAATTCATTTTTATAGTCCTTTATTTTAGTAAGTATCAACTGATGATATTTTTCCAAACTTTGGGTATTAATTTTATCTAAAATTAAACGCAAATTTAACTGACTGTTTGCCAATGCACCCATTTTTTTTGAATGCACCTTATTTAAAATATTGATAATTCCATTATGAAAAGTAAAAACCAATGAAGTATTTGTGCTTTGCGACTCGAGTGAATCATCAATAATTACAATCCTTGTCAGATAAGGAAACCATCGCTCCTGAATAAAAATATTACGGCGCATGGATTGAGCCTTTACCAAAAAAACTTTTGTGTAATTATACCTTATTTGTTCATATAACTCATCTGCACCAGTAAACTCAATAATTTCAACATTATGCGGACTAAAAACTTCTTCTGCTAATAGTTTTATAGCAGTGTCTGCACTTCCACCAACAACCGTACGAATAAAACCGCTTAAACCTTTAAAATTAATAGTTAGCTCCGTTTTATTTAAAAAATCCTGACGTTCATTTGGAGTAGTATAATGAGTTGATTGAATAATCATTTGGTCGAGCACATTCATGAAATATTTCCACTGCGCTTCTTCTTCATCACCACTTACACCAATCACATCACGAAACTTTTTCAATTCTTCTACCTTGGTTCCTAATAGTAAGCGGTAAGTGTAATCCAACTGATTTTGTGTAACAGGAGGTGTTCCTACTGAATAATCGTGTGCATTAAGTATGTTTTGTGTTTCTTTTTTTGCCTTTTCATCAATAGCATCTGTATCAATAAGTGCATTTACTTTGTTTACAAACTGTCTTTGTTTTGCCTGATATTGAAAAGCTTTTGAATCCTCATGCGGGAAAAGCATTAAGGAAACATCTCTATAAGCTGGAATTGCTTCTTTAAGTTCCAAAATATGCCGCTCAATTTCGGCATTTTGCTTTGTGGGATCAATGGGTTCATCATGGCAAAGACGAACAAAATTCGTTAATTGTTCAACAATGCTTGCGGGCAAAAAATTTTCTGCATTTTCACCTAGTAAAGTATAAAAATCAATAAACTCTTGTGCATCAAGGCTTAAATTATTCAGTGCTTTTCCTGTAATGTACATAAT
>JALWNR010000160.1 GCA_027083715.1 Bacteroidales bacterium | reverse complement strand
ACAAATATTTATCATTATCTATAGGATTGTATTCTTGTTTTTTCACAATCATATTCCAGATTATTACAGCAAGTTTTCTTGCTGTATTGTATTAACAGGCTTATGCTTCTGCTATCCGCTAAAGTTAGCTATTTGGTTTTACTTTAAAAAAAATGTCTCGAAATTCAGGTTAAAACCCGTTGTTATTTAATAGCTATATGCAAAGTATATTGGAAAAACATAAATTTATACAAGCTTTTATCAAAAATTGCTTAAAAGCCATTTCCCTGATCCGCCTTGCCAAAATTAGGATAATTAATTTAATCTTTCATATCTTTGTTTTTTAATTTCTTTGGAATAGTTATTGTGTTCAGAATAATATCATACAGAATTTTTCGTTTATATCACTAAATATCAAAATATTTAAAACATGAAGCATAGCGGATTACTTATTATAATTGCCCTGTTTCTGGGAATCATGGGATGTAAAAAGGAGGAAAATGCATTTTCATTTTTTCGTCCTACTAATCCTAATAATATAAAAAACTTGCACGATGGTGAGTATTATTCATGGGCTGCAGCCGATACGGCAATCATTAGAGCCGATTACTTTTTAAATGTAAGAGGAAGGATTACAACCTACGGAAATAAAATACTTGCTTATGGACATTGTTGGGCAAAAACATCAGAAAATCCAAATCCGAGTATAGGACATAATAATGATACTATATATTCCGGTGAAATTGTTGCTCCCGGCGAAATAGAATTTGATAGTTATCTATCTGATTTGTTGCCTGATACAGAATACAGTATCCGTTCTTTTGCTATTTTAGCCGATTCGACGGGGAATCCTGCTGATACAGGCTACAATCCGGTAGTAACCGTAATTAAAACCTTACCGGCTATTGACGAATGGTTTATCCAAGAAGGAAATTCTAAACCGCAAACAGCTCGTTTTGATGCCATTTCATTTAATTTAGGAGATACCATATTTTTCGGAACAGGAAATTTTGGACAAAAGCAACTTGCACAGGATTTGCAAATGTATGATCCCGTAAATAATTCATGGGACCATTTTGATAATGTTCCCACTACATATTTGCCAATATCAGGTGAAAGTGGTAGAGCTGCTTTTGCCGATGGTATTGGCTTTGGTTTGGTTTGGCAGAAAAAAAATGCCCCTCAGGGTGAATATACACGTTCTATTTTTGTAGGATTGGCTGATTTTGAAGGTAGTGATTTAAGAGATTACAAATCGAATGTATTAAAAATATTGGATTTAGAAGAAGGTAGTGTATGGCGTACATCAACCAACTTATCTACAGGGGTACGAAGTAGAGCCGTAGTTTTTACAATAGGTTCCTACGCATATATTGGTACTGGTTCAAATAGTGCACCCTTAAATACATGGGTCGTTTTTGATCCGGCTGCTGATTATGAGAAAGAAGAGGCTTATGCATGGCAAACATTATTGGCAAACAATCCTACCACTAAACGGGTGGGAGCGATTGCTTTTTCAATTAACGGAAAAGGGTATTTTGGATTGGGTAAAGACCATAACGATGATGAAACAGGAACCTTTTTAAAAGATTTTTGGGAATTTACTCCCAATTCAGATAAACCTGCAGAAGGTTCTTGGGCTAAAAAAGCTGATTTTCCGGGTGAAGCACGTGCTAATGCTGTTGCATTTGTAATTGGCTCGCAAGGATATGTAGGTTCAGGTGATAATATTGATGGTAATCCTGACGGAGGTTCTTATACAGGACAGTTATTCAGCGATTTTTACCGCTACGATCCTTTTAACGACCGATGGATTAAAGTTAGAGATTATCATGAGCGTAAACCTGAGAATGTTGATGCTAACAGCTATGTTAAACCGGTAACCCGCGCATCAGGATTTAGCGGACAAACCTTTAATGTTGGTTATGTTGGATTTGGTATTTGTCCTGATTCAACAAACAGAGCGCAAAAAGATATGTGGAGATACCAACCTTGGGAAACAGGAGCTAAATAAGAATTTACAAAAATAAAAACAAAATCAAATGAAGAAATATATTTTTATAATTGCTATTTTATTTATCAGTCTGCAAAGCAATGCACAAAAAAACGAATATCGTTATTTTTCATTAAAGCTTGGATACAGTCAGGGCTTTAGCGGACAGCCGGGTTTTAATACCAATAAATATTTAAATACACCCTACGGTGATATGCAACTGACCCCTTCTGACTCCTATTTAGGATTTATTCCCGGTTTTAGCGGTGCCTTGTATTATCATTTTGATTTTACTAATGATATGGCCGGAGTTTATACAGGAATTGAATATAATAATTTTGGAGTTGCAGCAAAATATGAAACGGTAAACGGTGTTTACAGTATGGTTGAGCAACATCGTTTAAATGCTGTGGGTATTCCTTTAGGTGTTAAAATTGGTAAAAAGTTTTATGAAGATCAGCGTTACTTTTTTTTGGGTGCACAATTTAATTATAATATTAGCATGAAAACGGTTCAAAAACCTAGTTGGTTAAATACACCCTCATCTACAAAATTAGATGCTAATGAATTTCAAAAATCTTCAATGGGATTTTTTGCCGGTTTTAACTGGATGGTTTTAAATATTGCATTGGTTTATTATCCGGGCAGTTTTTTTAATAAGGAATACATCATCCCTGATTTGAATATTAAACCCTATACGGAACAAAACGATAATATGTTTTTTGTAAATGTTTCGTTCCATGTGCCTTTACCACTAAGCACAGGTTGGGTGGGAACAAAAAGCTATAAGCTAAAACGTTTTTTCAGAAAAATAGGATTGTAAATAAGTTAAAGTCAGTAAATATGGGATTGCTTCACTTTTTCTCCTAAGAGTAAAGAAATTTCTAAATGCCTTATTTATAGACTAATGGGCTGTGTTGCCAAAACACCAAACAATTTACTACGTAAATACCAGTGGTATATTATTCATAATCCTAAAATGAGTTTGTTTGGAGGGGATGAGGAGGAGACGAGCTCAACAGACCCAATACTTGCTAAAACCGGAAATTTTAAATATTTTGATTTAACATCAAAGGATATTTTTTTGACACCATCAAATAAAGCAATTAAAATTCCAAATATTATAAAAGGGGCTTTTTCAAAAGATGGAATGTTAATTAATTTTATCACAGAACAGAACAATAAAAAGAAAAAATATGCAGCAATTTCTACAAGTAACTATTTCTATGGATATGGAGAAACTGAAATTCTTAAAACAAAAAAATTCTTACCTGAAACCAATAATGGAAATTACAGAACTGCAACAGAACAAGCATTAGTTGATTTACAAGAATGTTTGTTTATTGATTATTCTATTGCAAAAAAAGATGATAAAATTACAGCTTATGCCAACAAACTTGTAGATGATTTGCTACTTGAGAAATGTATATGTCGGTTTAAATTTTCTGCAACAGAGCAACAAAGTACGCCTAATGAAGGAAAAGGTATTTTTAAAAATACATCGTTAGGATTAATTCAAGGAAATATATTTGATAATCAAATTCCTAATTCTTCCGAAGTACTTGAATGTGAAGGAACAGGTTGTACAGGTCAAGTTGTTGAAGGATTAAATCAAGGAACAGGAGAATATTATTATTGGAGTTTAATTTCTACAGTAAGAGAAGAAAGTAAAGGAGATGAATCACTACAACTTGCTAAAGAAAAAGAGTTAATTCTTATGGCAAATTATATAAGTTTAAAAGCAGAAAATAAAGAAGATATTCGTTTTTATGGTTATGGTTATGAAGCAACAGCAAGTAAAGAAGATTTTGTAAAATTTCTAAAAAAAGATAAAATATTATCACTTACAACCTTTGAAGACAAATTTAAATTTGTTTGCAGTTCACGTGATTACAAAACAATTTTTTCTAAAAATGAATTATGGGTAGAAATTGACAGAACAAAATACAATATAAATGCACCTGATTATGTCAATGGTGGCAATTATGAATATTCTTTTGCTGATTTAGTTGTAAGAGAAAATTTCAGAAATAATATGTATTCCAACTCATTTATTAGTTTTGAAATGATTAAAGGATGGGAAAAAGAAGGAAAAGCAATACCCCTTTCCACATTTGAATATAGTGAGCAATCAACTGCAAAAAAAGATTTTGATGAAATTGTTAAAAAGCTTGAAAAACTCGCAGATGCAGTTTTGTTTGATGAAGTAAGCGGCAATATTCAAATTTCTCAGATACCGCTTCCGTCTTTATTTATAGATGGGGAACAATATAAACTTAAACTTATGCTAAGGGGATATTTAAGCTATAACAGACAAACTGACAAAAAATCGTTTAAATATATGCTTATAATATATTTTGTGCCCTTATCAGTCGATATTACCCCGCAAGGTTTAATAAAACCGGATGCTAATGATTTAATAAAGCAAATAACAACAAATCAGGCAGTACCAACAAGTGCTTTTATTGATGTTCGTAAATATATTTCTCTTGATGGAAACGATGTGTTTGATAATATTGCTAATACAAAAACAGTGCTTGATGGCTTAGAGGAAAGAAACTTTACTATTTCAGATATACTAGAAGATGGTCTGGGAAGTGTAGACGATTGGGTATATGCAATTTCAAAAGCTGATTATTTTCAGATATATAGTTTAAAATCAAGTCCAAATTACAACATAGGATTTTACCAACCATATTTTATATGGGGGACAAACGGAGTGGGTGTTTTAGGAATGCGTCTTGGCGTGGAGGCTGATTATTCAGAAGTTTTTTTTGATGATATACCGGAACGATTGAATCCCGTAGAATATTTAAAAGAAAATGTTAAGGGAAATGTAGTTCCTTTTGTAATATTTGATTTAGGTATAGAAGATTTCTAATTTTTCAACAATTATACTAATGATTTATGAATGTACGCAAAGTTTTATATTATGTTTTGGTTTTTTTTATAATTTATTTTGCTTTTATAAACGATCCACTCTATTTTTTATTTGGAAAAAAGTATGGAAGTGGAATTATTACTAATGTTGAATTACAAGGATGTTCAGAAGGAGGATGTATTTATGAAATAGAATATTCCTTTATTGTAAATGGAAAAAATTATCATGGAAATAAGTCAATTGATGGTTCATGGTTCAATGAAGGATATCTTAAAGTAGGCGACACCGTTCATTGTATTTACTATTGTCCTTGTTACCCTGATATGGCTAATGGTTTTGATATTTATTACTTCATGAACCCTAAAGATGGAACAGTTATTCCTAAAAAAGAACAGCAGCCTCTAAAGTTTATTGAGGGGTGTGATTAGCTTTACCAACCGAATTGCTTAATTAAAGGCTTGGTAGCTCGGCAAAGTTTACTTGTGGTGATCTCTTTTCACATCGGTTGCAACTATGTCGAACAATAAAAGTAGTTTCCGCCGATAGTCGGACACGTTTAACTACCAAAATGCCTTAGCATTTTTTAAAGGCAAATGTTACTAAGAAGGTGCAAATGAATGCAATAATAGTTTATATTATCTGCGTACATCTGAGTAATTCGTGTTATCTGCGTTCAAAAAAAATAAGCGTAGCGTAATTTATTTTAGTAAATTAGTGGCAAAATAAATAAATGAAACAATTTATATGAAAAACTAAAAGGGTTTTGAAGTAATACTAGTACTTAATTGATTGCTTTACATATAGTTGGGTATTACTAATAGCAGAGAGATCCGGAAGGGTAAAACTAAATAATGCATTTAAACGACAAGTTAAAAAAGACTTAGAAATTATAAAACTACAACGTAGTCTATATATTCAAAAAATTGAATGGCATGCGTTAGATGGTATTGATGATAATGCTTTAGAATATATAAGAACCCAAATGAATACTGTAGGTGTATCACCTGATTTGTTTAAAGTAATAGTTTATTAGGATATGAAAAAAACATTAAAAGAATTAAAAGTAGAATTCTCACATTTTATTGAGAATATAAATGCAAATCTTAATAGAGCAAAAGAAATGCTCAAGGTAAATGAAATCACTTTTTCTTATGATGAAATTGACAATTTAAAGGATTTATATGAGAATAATTACCAAAATCCGGAGAAAATAAATTCAAGTTATGAAGAATTAGCTGATATATTTCATGCGTATGTTGGTGAGGCATTCATGTTTTATAATGGGGGAAATTGGGAATTAGCTAAATATAAAAAAGACGAAGCCTATGGAACTCCGATAATATTGAATTGGGGTAAAGATGGCTTTTCACATGCAAGTATTAGTCCTTACATTTGGAGAATTTTAATTGAAAGAAAATTATTTAGAGGAACAATGAGTGAAAAAATAAAGGCTGCCCAAATCCCCCGATAGCCGAAGGTTAAAACTAATAGTTTCTGTTCGGTATATCCCCCCCCGCTAGCCGAAGCAGCTAATTAAAAGCGAGAAAGCTCTGCATAGTTTGCTACTAAATAATAAAGGTAGTTTCCGCTAGTAAGCGGACACGTTTAACTACCAAAATGCCTTAGTATTTTTTAAAGGCAAATGTTACTAAAAAGGTGCAAATGAATACAATAGTTTACATTATTTCTTTGAAAAAGTGGTTTAAATAAAAATACCAAAAAAAACATTTCAAATTTACGCCAAAACCTGTAAATTTGACAAAAAGTTCTTTGACATACGAAAACACTATAAATACGCAAAACCGGCAGCCAACAGCTAATAGCCAACAGCCAAAAACATAGCC
>JALWNR010000159.1 GCA_027083715.1 Bacteroidales bacterium | reverse complement strand
CTTTTGTTCTTATTTCACTTATACCTTTTCGGGTAACAGCAACACTAAATACCTTGTTTTCCATTTCTTTTGACACAAAATACTTATGCACATTTGATTGAAAATCTATTTGTTCGGGTGAAAGTTCATTATCAATCTGTAAAAACTTCATTTTATAAATAAGTTTAAAAACGGGATAAAAAGGAGCTATAAAGTCATGCAAAATCATTTTAAACTTATCTATTGCCACATCCGGCGGAAAACGATCTTCTAATTCCATATTCTTGTAAAACCCCAGTGGCACATGATACAAAGCCAGATAAAAATAATACAATGCAGAATTTTTATCGCCAGTAAAACTTTTGAAATAATGAACAAAACCATCGTTAAATAAATGTGCATACGAATTGGTTTCCTCACAATAAATATAAGTATTGTTGTAATAGTCGGTTTTTACTTCCCAACTTTCTTTTTTCCCGTTTAAGCTATAGCTTAATTTTCGTCCGGGGATTAAATTCAAAGCATTTTTCAGTAAATCATTTATTTCAACATTTGAAACTTTATCGTTCAACAAAGGCTTGTCGTAGGAGTGCAACTCAAAGTTTGTTTCGTCCTTTTTTACATAATGATTTATCGGATAATCTAATGTTTTAGATCCAATATAAGGTGTTGCCTGTATTTGAAAATGTAAATGCGGGTAGGGCGAACGTCCTGAATTACCACAGCGCGCCAAAATATCTCCTCGCCGTACAAAATCACCTTTTTTAACTTTAAAACTTCCTTGTTTTAAATGGCTTAGCTGAGTATAAAGATATTCAGCATGTTTAATCACTATTGAGTTGCCCCAATTTTGTACCAAATTTACATCACCAATAGTATTATCTTCTACTCCGTCAATAATATCTACAATTACTCCGTCGGCAGGAGCGGTAACACTTTTATCGTAACAATAATAATCCTTAGGATAATCACCGGTGAGTGTAAATTGTTTGCCTTCGCGGTCTAAAATCACAAAATCCCATGCATGTTTCCATTCGCCTTGATGCGTATAATCACCGTCTTCGGCTTGCGAAACAGACCACTCACCCAATAAAGGCAGTGAAACAGGGAAAAAACTTAACCATTTAAATCGTTTTGAAGCCTGCTCTGCAAAAAATAAGTTTTTTTCAGGATTATTCAACTGGGTAATTACCTCTATTAGCCGTTCGTGCTTTCCAAGGCGTAACTTTAAAAAATAAAGAAACAAGATAACCACAATATTAAAAGGTAATGAATATACCGGCAACTGATATGGAGCCAATAATTTAGATGCTCCTAATGTAAAAAGAACAACAACCGGCAAAAGTAAAACTACCCAAAGAAACGAGTATTTATTGGGTACTAAAAAATGCCCACCTATGGCTATTGCTGTCAGAATATAATTAAAGCCGATGTAAGTATATCCGTATTGTGTAATATCTGCACCCAAAAACTGATAAAACAAAAATGCAGTTGAAAATCCGACTAAGGACAACAGAAATGCAATCCGTGAATAAAATAAAATACCGATAGCAATCAAAACACCTGCTAAAATATTGTATTGAAAAAATATGGCACCAAGAGACAATAAATAAGTTTTCACAAACAATGGTTTTTCAATATTATCAAACCATTGATATACATCAATTAAAGTTTTTCCGCCTAGCTGGTACAGTTCATTTGTGGTGTATATTCCGCGTTCGCTAATTCCCAAAGCAGTTAAATCACGACTAGCCAAAACAATAAGCCACATCCCTACAAGAAAAGGGATACTTAAAAATGGCAAATAGTATTTTGCAAAAAAACCTTCGAGTGTAATAGTGATAATAAATGTAGTGATTGATGCAAACAATACAATCGCCAAAGTTTGTGGCGCCGGGGTAAATGTTAAACCAATCCCCAGCCCCACCAGTAAGCTATTAAAACCATAAGAGCCTTTTTTGATATTAAACTCACTATAGCCCAACAATGATGCAGATATATTGGTTGCCAGTACGGAAACAGCTCCTGCAATCCCCGCGTAAATATCAAAAAAACTCACGATTAGCAAAATAAAGCCAAATATTTTATTGTCTGAAAAAAATATTTGCGAATAGCTACTAATGCTTCCGTTAAGGATAATATTTAATTTGTTTTTGTTCAACTTTATTGAGATTAATTTTATAATCTATTGTATTTTATTTAATTGCGATGCATGAAACGTTTGTTCTTTTGGTAAATTTATTACTTGCATCGCGTTTTATGTAATTATTTTGAACCCCGCATTCCGCTCCGCTACATAAGGGGCTACAATATTTTGTCTCTATGGGACTTTTTGTAATTTTCTCATTTCTTCTTTGGTTTTTCTTTTATTGAATGTTGTATATTAAATATTGAATGTTTCTTGGTTTTAAATTGTCAATTAAGGGAATTTCAAAATATTCAATAAACAAGTTAAAGGGTAAAAAAACATTTTACTTTAAATGATCCGGAACACGTTCCATTTGTTTGAACACCTCATTGGTTTCTTTTTTTCTGATGATTTGAATATTTTTATCCCTGTCAATCAATAAAATGTTTGGTCTCAAGGTAATAAATTGCATCCACTGAGTCATATTATAGGCACCTACACGTGGGATAACCACATGATCGCCTTTTTGTAATAGCGGAAACTGGATGGCTTCGCGCAAAATATCAATATTCATGCACAAAGGACCGTAAATAGCAGTATCTTCTGTTTGCAAAGAGCATTCCTGTGCCGGATAAATTTCATGCTCATACCAAAAACTGGTAAAAAGCATATTTACACCAATATCAACAATAGTTGAGCGGCGTGCATTGGATAATCTTTTATTTGCCAAAATGGTTCCTAAAACATAGCCGGCTTCGTCAATCAAAGCACGTCCTGTTTCTAAAAACAATATCGGTAAATTATCCGGTGCTATTTCAGAATTAATCAAAGCAGATGTAATTGCCTCTGCATAATCATCAAAAGACGGGCAAGTATCTTTTCCGGGCAAATATGCCCCTTTTAAGGTATTTTTTGAAGCAAAACCACCACCCATATCGATGTATTTAATATTGTGGTTGAATTTCCGATTGGTACGTACTGCCAGTTCTGCCAATTTTGAAGCAGCTACGGCATAAGCATTTGCCGACATTATGTAAGTACCGATATGCGTATGCAAGCCTACTAAGTCCAGATTCTCGGACAACATAATACGATTAATGGCATTCCATGCTTCACCGTTTTCGTAATTAAATCCAAATCTATCCCATTGCGGATAAATTCCGGTATCCATATTGATACGAATTGCTACTTTGGCTTTTTTATCGGTATTTTTTGTTAAGCGGATGATTGAATATAACTCATCAAAATGGTCGATATGAATAAAGGATGAGTTTTCAATGGCTTTTAGCAAATCCTCATCGTTTTTATCGGGCCCGTTAAAAAGTATTTTACTTCCGGGCACACCGTTTGCCAAAGCTTTATCGTATTCAAAACCTGAAACTACCTCTGCCCATGAACCTTCATCGTGATAAATTTTACAAATTGCATCCAGATAATTGGTTTTATACGACCATGCAAATTGTACTTTCGGATAACGACTTGAAAATGCGCGGTGTGCTTCTTGATAAGTTTCTCTAATTTTGGGTTCGGACAAAACAAATACCGGCGAACCGTACTTATTGATAATATCTTTTACCGGAATACCTTCTATTTCAGGCATGATTTTAATTTTAGTGTTCATCCCGAATTTATCGGGTACACCTGCTTTAATTTTATTAATTACCGGACGTTCGTATCTTAATTTTTCCATGATATTTTATTTTTTATCTTATATTCGGACCTTTGGGCTATAAACCCGAAAGAGTGAAATTTCTAATTATCTAATTTCTAATATACTAATAAACAAGCTTTATAAATCCAGACGTTTTGAAGTCCTGCGGACGTTCAAAAGTCTTAGAGTTCTCCTGTCATTGATAATTTTTCAAACTGTGAAATATCGCCAATCATATCGTATGAATAACGGATAAACATTTTCCCGATATCATAAGATTTATAGGGCTGAACATTTTCGCCGATAGCTAAACGAACCAGTGCTTCGGGGATATTTTGCCCTGCACCTACTGCCAAATAAACCCATGCAGGAATACGCGGATTAATTTCAATCAGATAATATTCATTATTCACATTTTTAATGATTTCAAGCTCCATTCCGCCACGCCATTTGGTTTCGGCAATTAGTTTTTTGGTAAGTGCAACCAGATTTTCATCACCTATGGTGATGCCGCCCCATGCTTTACCTTTGTCGGTAATGTATTGCTTACGCATAGGCACTGCGGCTATGGTATTCCCTTTTCCATCGCCCAAAGCAACTACATTCACTTCTGTTCCGCGGATAAACTCCTGAATAATAACCGGTACTCCCCATTTAGCCGTTATTTTATTAAAATGATTAATTACCTGTTCAGGATTGTATGCCAGATAAGCATCATAAAATTTACCTTTTACCAATAACGGGTAATCAAAATTATTTCGCAGATTGTTGATGTCTGCATAACTAGTAATTGTCTTACTAAAAGGAACTTTTATACCGTATTTTTCACCAAATTTAGGTAAGTTTGACTTTGCACGCTCATCAAATTGCTCCAATGTTGGTAAAAATGTTCGGACACCTAAATCTGCCAGTTCTTTTTCAGCTTTTATAAAAGAGTATAATTCCGCATCAAAATTAGGAATAATCACATCCAAATTTTCTTTGGAGTGAATGTATTTAATACGATCTAAAAATGCTTCGGAACCACTTGATGGATAAGGAATCTGATACGTTTTATCCACAAGGTCTTTCATATAAATTCCCGGTTCTAAATTTTCATAAGCCAATCCGATAACCCGTACATCAAAATATTCCGACTCTCGCAGCCCTCTGATTACAGGAACTCCCGGACCCGGATTGTCCGTATTATTTAAACCGGTAACAGCTATTGTCAGCTTTTTCTTTTTCACTTTTTACATTTTTATAGATTAGCCTCTGTTTTCTTCCACTAAATTATAATGATTTAACATCCCGAGAAAATCATAAAAATTTTGCTCAAAAGTTGTTTCATCCACATCATATTTTTTTGCAAAAACTTTAATTATTTCCGTTTCTTCTTTTCCTGATTTTAACATTTGTAAAATCTCAGCGGCAGTATTATTTAAATTATATGAATCGCCTGTATTTGGATCAAATACAAACCCGTTGTCTGATACCGCTATATTACTTTTTATTTTCATAACTTTTGTATTAAATTATCACTTAGCTTTCGTTTATACCGTTTAATATTAATTATACCCTACTTTTTTTGCAAATTTAATCTTCCGGTTTTGAAAGTCTGTCTAATGTACGCTTAATGGATTTATCACTTTTTTTATACTCACTTACCGATATTCCTGTTTCCTTTTTAAATTGATTAGATAAATACTGTACACTACTATAATCCATTATATAAGCAATTTCGCTTAAACTATATTCATCTGTATCAATTAATTCTTTAATACGCTCAATTTTATTTCTGATAATATATTTTTCTAAAGTTATTGCTTCGTGTTTTGAAAACAACTTTGATAGTTGCTGATAGCTCATTCCTAACTTTTCTACTAAATATTCTGATTTCCGTAAAATTGAGTTTACATTATTTGAGTGATGAATTAGTTCAATAACTGCTGTTTTAATTTGCTCCACAATTTTTTGCTCCCGGGTTTTAATTAATGCCATTCCGTTGCGCACAAGAATAGTTTCTATCGTGTTTAAATTATGCTTATCAGAGTCAAACTCAATTTGAGCAAAACCGGCTCTCACCACATTCGTTTTTATGCCTGCTTTCTCAAACTCAAGTTCAATGAGCCGAACACAACAGGAGCACAGCATATTTTTAATATGTATGGTTTCATTTATCAACATAAAAACACAAACTTAACAGTACACAAAAGTAACGGGTATTTATAGCTAATAGTTTACAAAATTTAGTAAAATATTAATGAAATTATGAAGGTACTCATCCGATGACTCAAAGCCACCGAATGAGTATAAATATTTATTTCCACTCCGGTAATCTGTCTGGTGTCCAAGGAGCACCTATTGCCTCCAGTTTATTTTCCATTGTTGGAATATCTTTTGTCGCAATAGATTTCAGCTTATCAATCAAAGCAGGAACTTCTTCTTCAATAATAGCCAGTTGCTCACGCTCTGTCTGAGTAATTTCCGCTGTTGAGCTGTAATGAGCATACATTAAGTAATTTAGCCTTCGGCTAACTGCCGGTTTATGCGGAGGAATTTCCTCATAACTTGCCTTTGGTTGTAAACCGTTAAATGCAAAAATAACTTTATCTAATTCTTTTTCAATACGGCGAATTTCAATCATCATATTTTTATCTGCACCCGGAGTGCTTAAAATGGTTTGTTTTATTGCCAGAATTTTTTTCTGCAAATCATTGGCAAAACTCATAGCACCCTGTACAATCCGTACTTTTTCGGCAACCTTTTTCTGGAATGCAACCAATGCTGCTCTGCTTGCTGCCGGTAATGTAGTATTGTTCAACGCTTTTACGCTAAACTCTTGTGGCGTAACCAGTTCTGTAAACACACCATTATTTATCAAAGTCATCGCTACTTTATATTTTCCGGGCAATACCATTAATGATGAACCTGCTTTTTTAAATGGGTCAAATTTATCTTTCACAGAAACAGGCATT
>JALWNR010000158.1 GCA_027083715.1 Bacteroidales bacterium | reverse complement strand
ATATAAATATTATCGTTTTATTTTTTAAAAATGAAATTTGGAATGTAGAAGAAGAAAAACTCCCTGTTTATAAAAAAATTCCTTTAAATGTTTTAAAAGTATTGGTTATTACCATCAAAAATTTTGGTAAAGATAATACACCAATCTATGCCTCTGCCTTAACATACTTTTCCATGTTATCCATTGTACCTGTTATAGCAGTAGGTTTTGCTATAGCAAAAGGTTTTGGTTTAGAAAGTATTTTGGAAGAAGAAATAGCTAAAAGCCTTGCCGGACAAGAAGAAGTTGCTGCCTATTTGTTAAGTTTTGCAAAATCAATGCTTAGCAATACCAAAGGGGGGATTCTGGCAATTGTCAGTATAGCTGTACTGCTTTATACAGTATTAAAACTTTTTCATCAAATTGAAGTATCGTTCAATACTATTTGGAAAATTGAAAAACAAAGAACCTTCATCCGTAAATTTACTGATTATTTGGCAATTGTTATGATTGCACCTATATTAGTCGTTTTATCGGGTACACTTAATGTTTATGTAACTACAATTTTGCGCGATTTTGGACAACACAGTGGTTATTCAGAGTATATTTCTCCCTTTATTTTTTTAATGATAAAGTTTGTTCCTTACATACTCATATGGCTGTTATTCACGCTATTATATCTTATTATCCCTAATAAAAGTGTAAAATTCTTACATGCTATGGCTGCCGGAATTATTGCCGGAACAGCATATCAACTGCTACAATATTTTTACATCACTTTACAAATAGGTTTTTCTCGCTACAATGCCATTTACGGAAGTTTTGCAGCCTTACCTTTATTTCTCATTTGGTTACAAATGAGTTGGAATGTAGTTCTTGCGGGAGCACAAATTGCAGCTTCATTTGAAAATCTAAGATCGTACGGTTATAAAAATACATATCCATTTCTTAGCCAAACAGATAAAAGACGTTTAAGTTTAATGATACTCAAAAAAATCGTGGATAGGTTCAAAGCCGGTTTACCGGCTCCAAATATTGAAGATTTATCAGAAGAAAGTCAGCTGCCTGTATTGTATGTTACTAAAGTTGTTGATGAACTTTGTAAAGTTGGTCTAATTTCAAAAATAACCAATGATGCAAACCAAGAAGCCTATCAACCGGCAATTGACATAGCCAAATTAAGTTTTGCATTAGTCATTGACCGCATAACCGATTATGGCGAAACGAAACTATTGAAAGCCACACAAGACGAAGATTTTGAGAAAATAAACCACTTGCTTGATGATTTTAATAGAAACATAAAAACAGTATTTTCCAATACTCTTATTAAAGATTTGTAACTTTCATAACTACTACGGATTTTCTTTGTGTTGTTACATTAAAAAAACAAGCCCAAACCAAAAGAGCAATCGGCAGGGCAATTGCTTTTTAAATATTTATTTAAGAAAAACCGTAGGTTTGCATATTTTAGCCCATGATGTAAATCATAGGTATATCGTCAAAACACGAACAAAATACCATCGGTATAATACCTGTTTCTTTTATTTTTTATCAGTATTACATCCGGTGCTAAATTATACCAGTCCTACGGACTTAACCCGCAAAATTACCTTCGGTGAGGTGCTTCGCAGTTCACCGCTTTTGTCATAGCTGTATTGTAATACCTTTGTTAGCAACACATTAAGCTGGATTTATTACAAAATAAACGCTCTCAAATTTATTCGCCTTCGGCTCATGAGGCTAAAGGTTGGGTGTTGCTTGAAATTCTCTTCACGTATCTACTTCGTTACGAATTCCTTGAACTTTTCTCTTTACAAGCGTAGCTTGTAAAAAATATAAAGATATGTCGGCGGAATTCGGTGCTTCCGATAAATCGGAACAGGCTTTGTATCTGCATAAAAAGAATTTCATGAATTATTGCGGTTAACGCATATATTTTTAAAACCAATTGCCCTGGAATAATACGGGTTAATTTTATTATCTTTGATTAATATTGTACATTTGTATATCACAATAAAAATAAAAGATTATGAAACATATTCGTTTATGGCTTATCATCGGGCTGTTTTTAGCTTTTACAGGAAACACTGCAGCACAATATCATCCTGATTTTAGCATTATTAAACAGGTTAAGGCAAGCCCTGTAAAAAGTCAAGGAAGAACAGGAACTTGCTGGTGTTTTGCAACTACATCATTCATCGAAAGTGAAGCATTGCGGCAGGGGAAAGGATTGTTTGACTTGTCGGAAATGTACACAGTACATAACGTCTATACGGAAAAGGCGGTAAAATATATACGCTATCACGGGAAAGCAAATTTCTCAGAAGGCGGACAGGCTCACGATGTATTAAACTCCGTGCGTAAATTTGGACTAGTACCGGAAGAAGTGTATCCGGGCTTAAATTATGGGACAAAAACACATAATCACGAAGAAATGTTTGCTGTTTTAAACGGTATGTTGCAAGGATTGTTGAAGAGTAAAATGCGCCCGATTTCAGATGTGTGGTTACCTTCGTTTAATGCTATTTTGGATAATTATTTGGGTAAAAAGCCCGAAACGTTTAAATATAAAGGTAAAACATATACTCCACAACAATTTGCAAGTCAGATTGTAGGCTTTAATCCTGATGATTATGTGGAGTTTACATCATATAAAACTTATCCGTATTATCAAAAGGTGGTCTTAGAATTACCGGATAACTGGTCGCACGATTTGTACTACAATGTGCCGGTTGGTGATTTAATGAGCATTATTGATTATGCCTTGAATAATGGCTACTCTGTAGATTGGGATGGAGATGTAAGCGAAGATGATTTTAGCCACCAAAACGGAACGGCTGTTTTATCTTTGGATGATTCGGATGGTATAATTATTAATGGCATAGAGGACATGCGAGAAAAAACTTTTGATAATCAAACAACTACTGATGATCACTTAATGCATTTAACCGGTTTGGCAAAGGACAAAAACGGAACCATTTTTTACCTTACAAAAAATTCATGGGGTAAAAATTCCAATAAATACGGTGGTTATCTTTATATGTCGAAATGGTTTGTTCAGCTAAAAACACTTGCCATTTTGGTTCATAAAAATGCCGTTCCGAAAGAATTAAAAAAGAAACTAGGAATAAAATAATTTTTAAACCGAA
Organism: Bacteroidales bacterium; assembly: GCA_027083715.1. Lineage (GTDB taxonomy): Bacteria > Bacteroidota > Bacteroidia > Bacteroidales > NBLH01 > NBLH01. The sequence continues at coordinate 3,597 of JALWNR010000158.1, read as the reverse complement.
AGTTTGCCATAATGCAAGCCTTCGGTTTAATTCACCAACAAATTACACCCCCTGATATCACTATTATCAAAACGTCCGAGCACCTCAAAACTTCCACCGGAATGTAATTTACCAATATCTTTAGTTTCGATAAAAGAACAAGAATAAATATTGGCAAGGTCTATTACGTTGATACCTCCACTCCTGCCGGAAGGTATATACCCATATGGATCATATGTATCACGAATTAATATTTTCATCCAGGGAGGAGATTGATAAATTCCATTACCCTTTGAATAGGCTTGCGATAGCAGTTCAGTCATACCGTATTCAGAGTGTATTTCCTGAACACCAAATTTCTTGCATAATGCAGTATGAAGTTCTTTTTTGGTCATTTCCCTGCGTCTGCCTTTCATACCGCCGGTTTCCATAATCAATACATTTTTAAAAGTGTCAATTTTAGTTACCGGTAAATCCAATAGTGCATAGCTTACCCCAATCAGTAAGACTTTTTTATTTGATGTTTTCAGGAAATCTATTTTCTGCAATAACTCATTGTGATTATATAAATAAAATCCACTATGCGAATTATTAGTGCGACGGATAAGTTCTTCCACCATAAAAACTAAAGATGAGCCTTTGCGTTCCAGATAATTAGGCAATAGTGCTAAAACCACAAAATCTTTAATGTTTCCGTAAAAAAGTTCAAAAGCTTTTAAAAAACTTTTACGGTAAATATCCAAATCAACAACATAATGCTTGCTTAACACACTACCCGTAGTCCCACTACTTAAAAACGTAATTTGCTCTTGTTTTTCTCCGGTAATAATGCGATAATTTTTAAAAAATTCAATGGGTAAAAAAGGAATATCTTCTAAACTTTTGATTTTTTTCAAATCTTTCTCACATAAATCTACATATTTCCTATAAACAGGATTATTTTCGTATTGAAAATGGAAAACTTGCAAACATAAAGTTTCAAAATCTTTTTCCGTTTTTATCTGAAATATACTATGTATATATTGTGTAATATTCATCATAATTAAAATATCTGCAAAAGTACAATAAATAAACAATTAGATATATAGGAGTGCTTAATATCTAGTAAATTCAAGTTATAAAATTTCCTTTTTTCCTAAAAAATGATTAACTTACAAGGTTCAAAATCATTAAAACATCACATTATGGAAATCAATTATAAATGCCCAAAATGCAAAAGCTATCTGAATATTGGAAGTAAAATTGTACTATCAGCAAAAGTAGATAAACAACAAAAAGGCTTATTACTATTTAGCAACGAATTAGGTAATTACCAAGTAAAAAAACACGACTTGGTACAATACAAAAAAGGTCAAAAAATAGGATTTTACTGCCCTATTTGTCATTCTAATCTAGCAGCTGAAGATCTTAACCTAAATTTGGTGAAAGTTATTATGGAAGAAGGGGGTAAGGAATTTATCATATTATTTTCAAATATAGCAGGCGAACATGCCACCTATAAACTTCATGGAGAAAAATATGAAGCGTATGGAAAAGATAAAGATAAATATATAAATTTTCTGGGTTTTTAATTTTATCATACACATACATGATATTTTAAGGGGTATTGCAGATAAAAACATATTAATTTAACAAATACCCCTTAAAAAATATTGCCATATTAAAAATAATCACTATTTTTGCATCATCAGGTATTAATTTAATGATTTATTATGGCAACAATTAGATTTAAAGCATTACAAGAATTATTTTCACGTCAAGCACAAAAAGTAGTTTACCCTTCGTTAAAAGCATCCGACTATTTTGGTATCAATGTGTTTGATATGTCTAAAATGAAGAAGTATCTTTCAAAAGAGGCATTCAAAAGCGTTGAAAAAGCGATGAAAGAAGGAACCGGCATTGACCGGAAAGTAGCCGATCAGGTTGCTGTTAGCATGAAAGAATGGGCTATCAGCCGAGGAGCAACTCACTACACCCACTGGTTTCATCCGTTAACCGATGCTACAGCAGAAAAACACGATGCTTTTTTTGAAATTGACCTTGAAGGTCGTCCTTTTGAAAGTTTCGACGGTAAATTATTAGCTCAACAAGAGCCTGATGCATCAAGCTTTCCGAGTGGAGGAATCCGTAATACGTTTGAAGCACGCGGATATACTGCATGGGATCCTTCATCGCCGGCATTTGTAGTAGGAAACACCCTTTGTGTCCCCACCATCTTTGTTTCTTACACAGGTGAAGCATTGGATTATAAAGCACCTCTTTTACGTGCATTAAACGAACTCGATAAAGCAGCAGTTGATGTGTGTCAGTATTTTGATAAAAATGTTACAAAAGTAATTTCAACCTTAGGTTGGGAGCAAGAATATTTTCTAATAGATACTGCATTATATCAAGCAAGACCCGATTTAAGTCTTACCAACCGTACCTTAATGGGGCATACATCAGCCAAAGACCAACAATTAGACGATCATTACTTTGGTTCAATTAAAGAACGAGTGGCTGCATTTATGAAAGATTTGGAAATTGAAGCTCATAAACTTGGTATCCCTTTAAAAACACGCCATAATGAGGTAGCTCCAAACCAATTTGAATGTGCTCCTATTTTTGAAGAAACAAATCTGGCAGTTGACCATAATCAATTATTGATGGATTTGATAAAAAAAATTGCCAAAAGACATTATTTTACTGCGTTATTACACGAAAAACCTTTTGCGGGAATCAACGGCTCAGGAAAACACAACAACTGGTCGATGGCAACAGATACAGGTGTAAACTTATTAGCTCCCGGTAAAAACCCGAAAGGCAACCTGCAATTCCTTACTTTCTTAGTAAATACAATTAAAGCAGTTTACGACCATTCAGATGCTTTGCGTGCCAGTATTATGTCGGCAGGTAATCAGCACAGATTAGGAGCTAATGAAGCACCACCGTCAATAATTTCTGTTTTTATTGGCAAGAAACTAACCGAAATGTTAGATGACTTGGAAAAATCTGTTCCAAAAGGAAAAATGACACCCGATGAAAAAACCGAGTTAAAACTTAATATAGGCAAAATACCTGAAATACTATTGGATAATACCGATAGAAATAGAACTTCGCCTTTTGCATTTACGGGAAACCGCTTTGAGTTTCGTGCCGTAGGCTCTGACGAAAACTGTGCTTCGCCAATGATTGTTTTGAATACGGCAATGGCTGACCAATTAAAGAAATTCAAAAAAGAAGTGGATGAACTTATTGAAAATAAAGGGCTTAAAAAAGATGAAGCTATATTTCAAATATTACGTGAATATATAAAATACTCTAGAAAAGTGCGTTTTGAAGGAAACGGATACAGCAAAGAGTGGGAAGAAGAAGCAGCAAAACGTGGTTTAACCAATGTAAAAAGTGCTATTGAAGCATATAAAGCTTATATTTCGGACAAAACCATTCAGCTTTTTGAAGAAAACGAAGTTTTAAGTAAACGTGAACTAGAAGCTCGTTTTGAAGTGCGTGTAGAAAATTATACAAAAAAAATACAAATCGAGTCAAGAGTTCTAGGAGATTTGGCAATTAATCATATCATTCCTACAGCCATAAAATATCAAACCAGTCTGGTCGAAAATGTAAAAGGATTAAAAG
>JALWNR010000157.1 GCA_027083715.1 Bacteroidales bacterium | reverse complement strand
TTTCCACATATCTTGAAAAATTATCAATTAAGTCTTCAATTTTTTTTCGGTTTTCCACTAAAACTTTAATAGCATTTTTTGTATTCATGGTCTGATTTTTTTAGATATTATCCGCATGGTAAAATTCTGACAATTTTATAAAGAATACAATGACAAAAATCAGTATTCAGTTTATTTAAAAAAAATTAGTCAAAAAAACTGTATTTTAGTACAAAATATATAATTTAGATTTCTAAAAAACATCAAATGATGAAAAAACATATTATTTTAATTATTACTTTTATTTTTTTAAGTAATGCCTGTGGAAATAATTCACAGAATGAATCTTATACACAGCAAAATAATAGTACAAGTTTAAAATTACATATTGAAGATTATGATTTCTCAGTTCGTGGAAATAATAAATTTATACCTTATAATAAAGCCATATATCAACGAGGCGATGAAGTATATTTAGTGCTTAAAAATGTTGGACCCTTTGCAAGAGGAAAAGACAGTCTTAACCGTGCTGAAATGAAAATGGAAATACTAAATGCTATTGGCGAAACTGTAGCTTTTAGAAATAACTTATTTGGTGAACGCGGACACGCTGATTTTGACAATAATACCTTAAAACAACCTTATGCATCCTATACAACAGACAGTAAGGACAAAATAGGAAAATATACCTTTAAAATTACTGTTTATGACTTAATCAGTGGAGACAGTACATCAGTCAGTGATGATTTTTATATTGAATAATGCAGCTAAGTGTATAAAGTTCAGGTAAAAAAACCGTAATATAGAATAAAACTATACCTATATAAACAATATTGATTTGATTGATGTTTTTTTAAAACATATCTTTGTGCTATGTTTAACAATTAAAAATATCGACCTATGAATAAGCAAAGAAAAAAAACCAGACTTGCTATTTTTTAAAACTTATCATAAGTCAATACCTTAATATCCATCCAATTGCTATTTAATTACTCATTAAAGCAATAAGCAAAAATAATAAACCCAAAATCAATAATAATGATTAACAGAATAATTAATTTTAGTATTAAGAATAAACTTATTGTTATTCTTTTAACACTTTCTATTGCAGCTTACGGAATATTTGCCATTTTTAATATTCCGGTAGGGGCAGTGCCCGATATTACCAATAATCAGGTACAAGTAATTACGGTTTCTCCCAATTTATCTACTCAGGATGTAGAGCAATTTATTACCTATCCTGTGGAACTGGAAATGTCAAACTTACCGGGCGTTGAAGAAATCCGTTCCATTTCAAAATTCGGACTTTCGGTGGTAACCATTGTCTTTGACGATGATATGGGCACTTACTTACCCCGACAATTAATAGCCGAGAAAATTAAAACTGCTGCTGCCAATATCCCCGAAGGGTTCGGAGAGCCTGAAATGGGACCCATCACTACGGGTTTAGGCGAAATTTATCAGTATGTTTTGGATATAAAGCCCGGCTACGAAGACCGCTATACACCCATGCAGTTGCGTACTATTCAAGATTGGGTGGTAAAACGGCAATTATCAGGTATTCCGGGTGTAGTGGAAGTAAACACTTGGGGTGGATATTTGAAACAATACGAAATTTCAATCAATCCGGAACAATTAAAAAGTCGCAATGTGAGCCTAATGGAGGTATATAATTCCGTAATGCGCAATAACAGTTTGGCAGGTGGTGCATACATTGAAAAACAGAGCATGAGTTACTTTATCCGTGGCGATGGAATGGTGAAAAACATAGATGATATAGGCAATATTGTAGTAAAAACGGTAAACGACAAGCCTGTTTTAGTAAAAGATATTGCAGAAGTACGTTTTGGGCATGCCAACCGTTTTGGTGCCATTACGGCAAACGGCGAAGGCGAAAAAGTACTGGGGCAAATTATGATGCTTAAAGATGCCAACTCAAAAAAAGTAATCAATGCGGTAAAAAAACGTGTTGCCGAAGTGCAAAAAAGTCTGCCCGAAGGGGTGTTCATTAATCCTATTTTGGAACGAAGCGAATTAATCGGTAAAACATCGTTTACCATTGTAGAGAACCTTTTATTAGGCTGTATCATTGTAATTTTTATTGTGATTTTATTGTTGGGAAATATTCGATCGGCATTAGTAATTGCTTCGATTATACCTTTGGCTTTGCTTTTTACTATTTCATTGATGTATATTTTTGGTATTGATGCCAATTTAATGAGTCTCGGTGCACTCGATTTTGGGATAATCATTGACGGTGCAGTAATTATTGTAGAATTTATCGCCTTAAGAATTAATAATGTAGCTAATGAGTATAATCTTGCCGATAAAGAAACACAGCAACAATTAAAAGATAAAATTGCTTTTGAAGGCTCATCCAAAATGATTAATTCGGCTATTTTCGGGCAAGTTATTATTTTAATTGTATTAATTCCGATTTTGGTTTTGAGCGGTGTGGAAGGTAAAATGTTTCGTCCTATGGCACTTTCGTTCAGTTTTGCCATTATCGGAGCGATGATTTTCGGGTTAACTTGGTTGCCTGTGGTTTCGGCAATGTTTTTAAAGCCTGTTAAAGCAAAGAAAAAAAGTATAGCCAATAAGCTGATGGACTTAGCCTATGCTTCCTACACACCGGTAATCAATTGGGCGTATGGGCGTAAAAAACTAATTTTCGCATTAGCTGCTGCTTCACTGATTTTTACCGGATATTTGTTTACCAAAATAGGAGGCGAGTTTGTGCCTACACTCGATGAAGGCGATTTTGTTATTCAGCCGGTTTTCAAAACGGGAACTTCTTTAAGTAAAACTATTGAACTGACAACTAAAATGGAACGCATTCTGAAAGAAAATTTTCCGGACGAAGTAGATCAGATTGTTTCGCGTATTGGAGCAGCAGAAGTACCAACCGACCCGATGTCGATGGAAGAAGTTGATGTAATTATTAAACTTCGCCCTAAAAGTAGTTGGAAAGTTGCGGATAGCAAGGAAGAATTGGCAAACAAGTTTAAAAAAGCACTTTCAATAATTCCGGGTATTGAGTACGAGTTTACACAACCTATTGAAATGCGTTTTAATGAACTTATTACAGGGGTACGCTCAGATATTGCCGTGAAAATTTTTGGTGAAGATTTAGATTATCTTAACAAAAAAGCCGGTGAAATAAAAAAACTGATTGAAAATGTGCCCGGAGCTGCTGATGTTACCATGGAAAAAACTGCCGGTTTGCCGCAAATGATTATTAAATATAAGCGCGGAAAAATAGCTTATTACGGTTTAAATACCGAAGATTTAAACAAACAACTTACCATGGCTTTCGGAGGTGCTATTGCCGGAAAAATTTTTGAAGGCGAAAAACGCTTTGATATAGCTGTTCGTTTCAACGAAAACTTTCGTAAAGATATTGATAATATTCGCCAAATGAATATTTCTTTACCCAATGGTAAACAAGTACCAATGACCGAAGTTGCTGAAATAAACTACACAACTGGTCCGGCACGTATCTCGCGTGATAATACGCACAGACGTGTGGTGGTAAGCATAAATGTACGTAACCGTGATTTAGAATCAGTAGTAAAAGATATTGAAGCAAAAATCAGCAACAATATTAATTTAGAGCCGGGCTATTATATTGCCTATGGAGGACAATTTGAAAATTTAAAAAATGCAACCGATCGTTTAATGTTGGCAGTACCCGTTTCTCTTTTATTAATTTTTATCTTTTTACATTTTGCGTTTGGAACATTTAAAGAGGCAGCACTTATTTTTACTGCCGTTCCGTTGTCGGCAGTTGGAGGAGTATTAGCTTTATGGATACGAGGAATGCCATTTAGTGTTTCTGCCGGAATTGGTTTTATTGCACTGTTTGGTGTTGCTGTATTAAACGGCATTGTTCTAATTGAATATTTAAACGAATTAAAACAAGAGGGAATGAAAAATGTCAGGGAATTGGTCATGAAGGCTACACACGGACGCTTACGTCCTGTATTGCTAACTGCATCAGCGGCAGCTTTAGGGTTTTTGCCTATGGCAATTTCCACTTCTGCAGGAGCTGAGGTACAGCGCCCCTTGGCTACAGTAGTCATTGGCGGACTAATCACCTCTACCCTACTGACAATGATCGCCCTGCCATTACTGTATGCTGTATTGATTGATGTAAAACGATTACAAGGCTGGCCTTTAAAACTTATCCGTAAACCATTAGTTATTATATTACCTTTGTTTTTGACTCTTGGATATAGTGCTCAGGCTCAAAGTGATACCTTAACTATGGATGAAGCGGTAAACATTGCGTTAAGCAACAATAAAGAGTTGAAAGCCTATTATTTGGCTACTGAAAAAAGTAAAGCTCTGGTATCCACGGCTTTTTCCATTGACCCGACATCGGTTTACTATGAGTACGATGCGAATAATATCGCTGAAAACGGTCATCCGCTGAATGTATTTGGTATTGAGCAAAGCTTTCGTTTTCCAACCGTTTACACATCAGAGAAAAAGGTAAATAAACTGCATACAAATATCAGTCAAACACAATTTTTGATTAAGAAAACTGCTTTGTCTAAACAAGTAGCGCAATCGTATATGACGGTTTTATATTTACTGAACAAACAGTATTATTTTCAAAAGCTGGATAGCTTTTATACCGATTTGCTGCGTGCAGTATCGCGAAACTATGAACTTGGAGGTGCTACACAGCTTGAAAAACTAAATGTTCAGGCAAAAAAACAGGAAATATCCATTAAAAACAAACAACTGGAACACGATTTGGAAATCGGTATGAATGCACTGAAAGCATTATTGCAAACCGACACTGCTTATACAATAGCCTACGAACCGCTTGAACCTTTGGCTTTACAGGTGGACACAAGCAACGACCAACCAATATTGCTTTTGAGCAAGCAAATGGTTGATTTGGAAAGTGCACGATTGAATGCACAGAAAAATAAATTCTTGCCCGATATAAACCTTGGCTTTTTTACGGGAACCAATGCTTATGAAAATGCACAAAACTACAACGGTTTTATGATAGGTGTGGGTATTCCTTTATTCTTTTTCGATAAAAAAGCACGGGTAAGTGCCGGAAAAATCTCGATAGAAATAGCGCAAGAGCAAGAATACAATTTGCAAATCAAATACCGGAAAAGAATTGAAGAATTGAGCAAAGAACTAAAAAAATATGATGAAGCACTGAAATATTATAATGATTTTGGTGAAAACTTATATGAACAAATGATTTTGAGTACTCAAAAAAGTTATCAGGCAGGGCAGATTGATATTTTTAAATATCTGCAAAGCCTTGAAACTGCCATGAATATAAAATTAGATTATCTCTATAATCTTTGGCAAAGCAACAATGTAGTTTTGGAGTTGAACTATTTTACTATGTAAAAAATAATCGCAAAACGTAAAAAAATATTTAGCGGCTTCGTGCTTTAGTGGTAAAACTAAAAGTCTATCGGCATATACGAGCATAAAAACCCCGTAGGGGTGACATATAGATAGCCCTGTATGAAGCGATAGCGGAATGCAGAGTATTATAGAAATACATAAAGCGGGTTTTGGCATGTATTTTTGCCCGAAGGAAAGCAAAAATCATGACAAAACTAATTCATTAATTATCAGTAAAATATAAATTATAAACATATGAAATCATTACAAACCCTTTTAATCTTTGTTTTATTAACAGGCTTCATGTCATCGTGCAGTAACAAAAGCCCCGAAGAAGAAACAACAACAGCCAATCATTTAGTACAAATCAGTAAAAATCAATTTACTGCTGAAAAAATGGAACTTGGCAACACACAAATGCATACTTTTAAGAAAGTATTTAAAACCAACGGTATTGTTACCGCATCGCCGCAGTCTAAAGCCGATGTGTATAGTTACCTGTCCGGAATTATTAAAAAAATATTGGTAATGCCCGGAGATTTTGTACAGCGCGGCCAAATACTTTTAAGCATTGAAAGTAAGGAATTTATCAATTTGCAAAGACAATATCTGGAAGCATTGGCACAACTGAAAGCCACAGAAGCTGAATACAAGCGGGTAAAAGAGCTGCACAACGAAAAAATTTCATCGCAAAAAGAGTATTTTGCCATTGAAAGTGAGTACAAAAAACTGATAGCTCAAATTCAGGCATTAAAAGCCGAATTAAGAATTGTTAATGTAAACATTACACAGTTGGAAGCCGGGAACATCTCGAGTTACTTGAGTATCTTATCGCCAATTAGCGGATATATAAGTGATTTAGAGTGCAGTACCGGGGAGTTTATTAGTTCGGAAACCATGTTGCTGAAAGTAATTGACAACCGGAACCTGCAATTACACTTTTTTGTGTACCAGGAAACGGTGAGCAACTTGAAAAAAGGACAACCGCTAAGCATTTACAGCCCTGATAATTCAGGAAAAACCTATTCGGCAGTAATAAAATCAATCGGTAAATCCATTGATGCGGAGACAAAAAGTATTCGTTGCATAGCAGAACCCGAAGCAGCTTTAAAGAAATTTTTTGTAGATGGAATGTATTTTCAGGTTGAAGTAGTAACCGATAGTTTAAGTGCTAATGCGCTGCCCAAAGAAGCAATCATAAAATCGGGTAATGCATATTATATTTTGGTAAAAGAAAAAGAGGACGAAGAAAATCTGATTTTCAAAAAAGAGTTTGTAAAAATCGGGATTTCCGATAATGCTTATACACAAATTTTAGGCGATAAAAAGTTTGAAAATGTTTTGGTAAAGGGTACTTATTACTATCAAAAA
>JALWNR010000156.1:3600-6758 GCA_027083715.1 Bacteroidales bacterium | reverse complement strand
GATTACAAGCGGATTAACGCTGCTGTTTAGCTACGCTAAACAAATGTATAGTAACACGGAAAACGCTGATTACGCAGATACTCACAGATTTATAATTTCAGAACATCTGTCTTAATAGGTAAAATCTGTGTAGTCTGTGTTTTTATTATTTTTTTTAACTTACAAAAGTTAAGTTAATTTACAAAAAAATGAGTGGGAACATTCACAACTCCTCCCACTCACTAACTTTAACATGATTATAAAAAAAAACTATTTTTTTGCCTTTTTCAAAGCATCATAAAAAACCTGATGCATTGCCGGACGAACATTTAAAGTGTATATTTTTTTATTATTTCGCGTAGGATAAACCCTGTTTGACATAAAAACAAACAAAAGTCCGTTTGTGGGGTCTGCCCATACAAAAGTGCCGGTATAACCGGAATGCCCAAAACTTTCAGGACTTGCATCATTTGAGCAGCCATTGTACTTTTCATCTCCTTTTAGCCTTGGTTTATCAAAACCTAAGCCTCTGTGATTTCCGTTTTCGGGATACTGAACACGGGTAAACTCATGCAAAGTACTGTCACTAATGTATCGCCTTCCTCCGTAAGTTCCCATATTCAAATACATTTGCACCAGTTTGGCAAGATCTTCGGTTTTACCAAATAAACCGGCATTTGACGAAACACCACCCATCATAATTGCGCCCTCATCATGTACTGTTCCATGAATCGGTATCATCCTAAAAAAAGTATCAATTTCCGTTGGAATAATTTGCTCTTTTGAAAAAAATCTTAACGGATTATAGGTTAAGGTATATGCTCCAAGTGGATGATAGAAAGTTTGTTTTAAATAAGCCTCAAAATCAACACCCGTTAAATTTTTAATAATTTGCGGATATAAATAAAAGGACAAACCACTATATACATATTTTTTCTCACCCATCGGACTCTTTTTGATTTGTTTGTATATAGTCTTCTTATAGTTTTTCCACAAATATAAATTATCGGTAATTTTAACCGGATATTTTTTTGATGAATCTGTTTTAAAGGTATGACGTTTCCACTTACCGTTTTTCTTTTTGCATGTTTTCCAATAAGGTATCCATGATTTTAAGCCTGATTGATGCGCCAATACCTCACGAACAGTAATGTCTTTTTTGTTCGATTTTTTAAAATCAGCCCAATAAGTTGCAAAAGGAACATCCAAATCAAATTTTCCTTCATCATGCAATTTCATTAAAGCAGGTAATGCTCCGGTAATTTTTGTAACCGATGCAAAATCATATAAATTTTCTTTCCGAACAGGACGAATACTGTCATAAGTATAAAAACCATAAGTTTTATGAAAAAATACTTTCCCGTCTTTGGCAGCAAAAACCTGTACACCGGGGAAAGCTCCTTGGGCAATCGCAGTATTGGCAATCGAATCTATTCTATGCTCAATAAATTGTGAGTTCATGCCCATTTCTTCGGGTAATGTGTATTTAAAACGTATTCCTCCTTTGCTAATTAAGCCATCGCCTTCTTTAAAATTTTTATCTGCACTTACCGGTAAAGTACCACTTGCTCCAATCCCGCCAAAAATCAATTGTGCAGATAAATCCAATGAATTCTCACTTTCCTGATAAGCTACAATTAAAGCTTTAGCTTTATCAATCTTGCTTATTTCTGCCAAAGCATAAGCATTAGTGAATAAAACAACAATAGTTTTTTGATTTTCTGTCAGATAATTTACAAAATCTATTGCTTGTTCGGTTAATCCAAATTTATTGCGCGGAAATTTACTTAAATCCTCTAAAGCACAAATAACCAAATCATAATTGTTCAGTGCTTTTTTTAGTTTATCAAATTCTCCAACACTTGCCTTTTTATTGATATAATAATTATCTAATTGTGTATAAGAACCAAGTCGCTGCTGAAAAACATCTTTATTTCCTGTGCCAATAGAAATTGCGGCAATTTTTGTCTTTTCTAAATTTGTTAACGGAATTAAATTGTCTTCATTACGCAAAAGCGTTAAAGATGCTTCGGTAAGTTTACGATTCAATGCTTTGGCTTTATTTGTATTCAAATCTGCTATCAAATTTTTAGTTTCAATTGCTTGCCAATGATTTAAACCTGCCCACTCTTTAGCTTTCAGTTGCTTATAACATCGTGCATCAACTTCCTTTTGCGAAATTAAACCTTTTTTTATGGCTTTTTTAATTTCAGAAATAGCTTTTTCTACATCTTCACTAAATAAAAGAGCATCATTTCCTGCTAAAAGTGCTTTTACATCTACCTGCCCGGGCTCATAATATTTTGACACCCCTTTCATATTTAAAGCATCTGTAAAAATAATTCCCTGAAAACCAAGTTGTTCTTTCAACAAACCCGTTACTATAGGTTTTGACAAAGTAGAAGCCAAATTGGGTGTAGAGTCTAAAGAAGGAATATTTAGATGAGCCACCATTATACTGGCAATCCCTTGATTTATAAGTTCCTTAAAGGGGTATAATTCCAGTGTATCCAATCGTTCTTTACTTTGTTTAATAATAGGAAGACTTTTATGCGAATCAAAATCCGTATCTCCATGTCCCGGAAAATGTTTTGCATTGGCAAGAACATGCTCCGATTGCAAACCTTTCATATACATCAGGCTTTTATGAGTAACTTTATACTTGTTTTCACCAAATGAGCGATAATTTATTACCGGATTTTTCGGATTATTATTAATATCTGCCACCGGAGCAAAATTAATCTGAATACCCATTCTTTTACACTGACGTGCTATTTCTTGTCCCATTTCGAAAATCAAACTGTCGTTATGAATAGCTCCTAACGACATCTGATAGGGAAATTTCATGGTACTGTCCAAACGCATTCCTAAGCCCCATTCAGCATCTATGGAAATAAATAAAGGCACTTTTGATATGGATTGTAAATAATTAGTCATATTCGCTTGTCGAACCGGACCTCCTTGAAAAAATATCAATCCACCAATTTTGTATTTTTTAATGATTGTAGCCAAATTTTCAAGATGAGTTTTATCACGATTTGAATAAGCAGCCACGTGAAGCAATTGAGCTATTCGCTCATCAGGACTTAAAGTTTTAAACACGGAATCAGCCCAAGGGGTTTTTTCCTGCAAAAATTCGGGTGTCGCTTTTTGCGCATACACACTTCCCTGTAATAAGA
>JALWNR010000156.1:0-3590 GCA_027083715.1 Bacteroidales bacterium | reverse complement strand
GTTTAGAATTATTAAATTTTTTCGCATAACAAAGATAAGTGATGAAAAGGAAATTAAGAAAAATTTGTCATACAAATTACATATTTTTTTTGTAAAATTTTGTACCTTTGAACAAAATAACCGTAAAGATATCCTTATATGAAGACTTCTGTTTTTTTACTGATTGTTTTTCTGTATGCATCATCATGTAGCAATGTACATACACAGGAAAATAGTTCGCAACAAGCTGATATAAATCCTATTATTATGGGAGCTGAGCAATATGAAAAATATCTTCCTCTACTGGAAAACAAACGGGTGGCTTTGGTTGTAAATCAATCTTCATTAATAAAAAATACACATTTAGTGGATTTTTTATTGGAAAAAGGGGTGAAAATTCAAAAAATATTTGCTCCCGAGCATGGGTTCAGAGGAAATATAGACCGTGGAAAACATATTAATAACGAACTGGATGAAAAAACCGGTTTACCCATAGTCTCTATGTATGGAAAAAATCGTCGCCCAACCGATGAACAAATGGCAGATGTGGATATTATGTTATTTGACATTCAGGATGTAGGAGCACGTTTTTTTACCTACATCAGTAGCATGAACGAAGCAATGGAAGCCTGTACTAAAAATAAAATTCCGTTTATTGTATTAGACCGACCAAACCCTTTGGGCGACTATGTGGATGGTCCTGTACGTCAAGAAAAATTCAAATCTTTTGTGGGGATGCATCCAATACCAATAGTACACGGATTAACCGTAGGTGAGCTTGCAAAAATGATCAATGGTGAAAATTGGCTTGAAAACGGAAAACAGTGTGATTTAACAGTAATTACTATGGAAAATTATAAGCACTCTATGCACTACTCTCTACAAGTAAAACCTTCGCCAAACCTACCCAACGACTTATCAATCAGGCTGTATCCATCACTATGTTTTTTTGAAGCAACAGAAGTTAGTATTGGGCGCGGAACCAACTTTCCTTTTCAAGTAATAGCTTATCCTGATCCCGATTTCGGAGACTCTCTATTCATTCCTCATGATATACCCGGAATGCAAATGAATCCGATTCAAGAAGGTAAAGTTTGCTATGGTATTGATTTGCGAAATGCAAAACCGGATACCGTATATTTTACACTTAAATATGTAATTGATTTTGCTAAAAAATTTAGAGAAAAAGGAGATACTCTGGTTACAAAACTACGCTGGTTTAATTTGTTGGCAGGTAATGATGTATTATTAAAACAAATCAACAAAGGATTATCGGAAAAAGAAATAAAAGCAAGCTGGAAAAAAGAATTAGATGAATATAAAACAATGAGGAAAAAATATTTGTTGTACCCACAATAGTTGATACTTAAATTACTCTTGGTAATCAAACACTTAACCGCAATAATTCATGAAATTCTCTTTATGCAGATACGAGGCACCGAATTCCGCCGACATATCTTTATATTTTTCACAAGCTACGCTTGTAAAGAGAAAAGTTCAAGGAATTCGTAACGAAGTAGAACCTGTTCCGATTCATCGGAATGCGTGAAGAGAATTTCAAGCGACACCCAACCTTTAGCCTCATGAGCCGAAGGCGAATAAATTTGAGTGCGTTTATTTTGCAATAAAACTCGATTAATGTATTGTAATGTAACTGTAACAAAAGCGGTGAACTGCGAAGCACCTCACCGAAGGTAATTTTGCGGGTTAAATCTTAAATTATGATATAAAATTCAAATTCTAAAACTAAAAGCATAGATAAAGCCGAAGAGCCATAGTCAAGAACTACATATAATAATTTTAGATTTAAAGTAAAAAAAACTGTAAAGTAATTAATTATCAAAAACAATTACTTTTTGTATCGGACGGTGTTTTTTTTCAAACTCTTCAAACAGCGAAGGGTAATCCTTGTCAAATTGCTCCAATATATTGGTAATCACTACCTCCCTGATAAATTTTGATTTATTTTTAATATTGTATTTTTTGCAGAATTTATCCAAAGCATCTTTTTCAAGATCATTAAACATAAAAGTTTGTCTGTTTTTTCGGATAAACTCGTCTTTTTTAAATTTTGTCCTCGCCATATTTTATCAACAATTTGTTAATAACAACACAAAGATAAAAAAATTTAATAAATAAACTGTTTGTTTTCAACCGCTTATGGACTAATTTTATAAACAACACCTGTTAATAAACTCATGTAAGTTTCTGTTATCCTTAATGATATCAAAATTATTATTATTTTTAGACCCTCAAAAAAATAGTTATGATACGATTAAAAGTAAGCATTGTTTTATTATTTATTGTTCAAAGCAGTTTTGCACAATTGTCGGCAGATGCAATAATTAAAAAAAGTTTATCTGCTACCGGGTTTGATCAACATACAATTGAAACTTTTGAAATCAGCGGGTACTTTAAACAAGCTCAAATAAGCATGAAAATGCAAATGTTTGGAGTTTTACCTGATTTATTTAAAATGCAGGCGGAAATAGAAAATATTAAAATCATAAAAGCAAACAATGAAAATTATTCATGGGAATATAATGCACAAAACGATTCTGTTATTTTCTCTGAGCCTGAAACAGCCAAAGCAGAAAATTTTTATATGCACTGGACAGGAGGATTAAACAAATACCTTGATGGTGAAATCACAGCAGAGCTGATGGGTGTGGAAAAATTACAGAATATTGAAGTTTATAAGCTGAAACTCAAAAAAAAGGAGAAAATAAAATATTATTATATCGACAAACTAAGTTTTCTGATTTTAAAAATTGAGGATATCGCAAAAAATGAATCAAATTACTACATGGACTACAAAAACAACAACGGACTTTTGTTAGCTCATCAAATAGATGGATACAAAGGAGATATACTGGTAATGAGCATAATAATAGAAAATTTAAAAATCAATAATCCGATAGACAAGAAAATATTTAATGCGCCACAAAACTAAAACAATTTAGTGATGAACCCACAAACAATACGTTGCGACTGGACAAACAATAACCCCTACAATATTGAATACCATGATAAAGAATGGGGCTTACCTCTGCATAATGATCAAAAACTGTTTGAATTTTTGATACTTGATGCTTTTCAGGCAGGATTAAGCTGGCTGACAATTCTAAAAAAACGCGAAAACTTCCGAAAAGCTTTTGATAATTTTGATGCAAAAAAAATTGCACTTTACGATGATAAAAAAATCAATGAATTACTAAACAATGCAGGAATAATTCGCAACAAGCTAAAAATTCATGCATCTGTTACTAATGCAAAATCTTTTTTAGAAATTCAGAAAGAATTTGGCAGTTTTGATAAATACATCTGGCAGTTTACCAAGCATAAAACCATTGTAAATAAATGGAAAAATTGGAAAGAAATACCTGCAAGCACCAAAGAATCAGATGCAATGAGCAAAGATTTAAAAAAACGCGGCTTTAAGTTTGTCGGTTCAACTATCTGCTATGCCTTTATGCAGGCTGCCGGAATGGTAAATGACCATACGGTGGATTGTTTTCGTTATAAAGAAGTGATGATATAAACAGTTTTATATGAGCTATGCAGGACATGTCTTTGATATGATTAACCGTTTTAAGCAAAACCGTTCAATG
>JALWNR010000155.1 GCA_027083715.1 Bacteroidales bacterium | reverse complement strand
ATATAAAAATTTACAATAATATAATTAAAAATATTAATTATAATGCACCTTTTGCCCTTATCCCCAATCTAGTACTTGGGCCACTTGTTAATTTCTTTAAATTTACCGTAAATGAAAATGTTAAATTTTACCATAATTCCGTATATATCCCTTTCGGAAATGAAAACGGCTTTCTTTCGGCAGAAAATGTTTCTTTTAGTGGTTTTAAATTGAACAATAACCAAAACTTAGATATTAAAAATAATATTTTTGCTTTTTTGCAGGGAAATAAACCGGGCGAAACCGTAAATTCAACCGCCCGTGTTTATGAATTTAATTCAGCCACAGATATAACTACACTGCAAAGTGATAACAATATTTATTTTGTAGATAATCACACAAATAATTATTTTTATACATTGGGCAGTTCAAACTACGATTTCAACCAATGGCAAACAACATACCCCACACAAGACCAAAATTCATACTGGGAAATGCCCAATGTTATTTCAAAAGATGATTTACATCTATCGCAGGATTGTAACAGGGGGACACCGATTGCTTTAGTACCACTTGATTTTGAAGGAGTAACAAGAAGTACGCTTACACCCGATATTGGTGCTTATGAATATATAACATTTACAAGTTTTGAATATATTGGAACTTGCCAACTAATGGAAACAGAATTTAATGTTGTAAGTACAACCCAAATCCAATCCGCCCTTTGGAACTTTGGCGACAGCCAAACAAGTACCGAGCTTGAACCGGTGCATACATACACAAATGCAGGAACTTATACCGTAACGCTAACTGTTACTTACATTGACAATACAACAAAGACCATAAGCAAACAAATTACTATATACGACAAACCAACACAAACAACAATTTTACACGATTAAATTATTAAAAAATGAAAAAACACATACTTTTTATACTGTTTTTAACAATCTTTGCATCATTGCAAACATTTGCACAAAGCACATCAAACCCCGATACGGTTTGTATGGGTAGTGAGGTTTATTACAAAATAGCAAACCCAACAGCAAACTCAAGTTTTACTTGGGGTATTTACAATAACAAAGGCACAATAACTTTTGGTGCAGGCACCGACAACATACGTGTTGCATGGAACAATACCGAAGGTATTGACAGTCTTTGGGTGTATGAAACCAATTTTGCAACTTGCAGTGGTGATACATCAATACTCACCGTAGTGCGTGTTGCACCACCAACGGCAGAATTTGATAATTCGCAACTTTGTTATGGCGAAAAGCTAAACATTATTTTTATCGGTAATCCGCCATACAATGTGGAATATACATTAAACGGAAATACGGTAACACAAAACGAGATTACGCAAAATCCGTACCCGCTGACAGAAGCAGGAAATTATGAACTTATAAAAGTAAGTAACAAACATTGTAATACAAGTTCGCTTACAGGGACTGTTAATGCAGTAATAGCACAACCCTTACAAAAATTACAAATTTATCACGAGTAAAAAAATATGCATTACTTAAATTACATAAAACTTATACCACTGTTCGGGAATAATGCTCAAAAGGTAGTAGAAGCGTAAAGACATAAATCTATGTGTTTCAACACCACTATATAAAAACCTAAAATTTAAACAGATGAGAAAACTGTTTTACATATTCATACTTATTAGCTTTGCAAAAAATTTGCCTGCACAAGTTCCCGATACCTGCTATATTAATGATACAATAGTTTACCATGTAAGAAACCAACTGGCAAATTCACTCTTATACTGGGAAATATCCGGAGGTAAAATATTGTCCGAAAATCCAAACAAAACAGACAGCATTGTTGTACTATGGAATATTGAAGGGAATGGTGAACTATCGGTATATGAAAAAACAGAAAATAACTGCAAAGGCAATATTACAAGCATTGAAATATCGGTTATTGAAAAAGATTTTGGAAAAGATTTTGAAATAATATTGCAAATACCTAACATAATAACACCCAACAACGATGGCAAAAACGACCGTTTTAAAATATCGGCAAATCAGGTTCCTGAAATATTTGAACTAACAATATACAGCCGTACCGGTGCAAAAATATTTGAAACAAAAGATATTTTGGACAGTTGGGACGGAAAAAACAAAGACAGACTTTGTAGCCCGGGAGTATATTACTACATCATAAAATACCAAAATAAAAACAAAATCGAGTTTAAAAAAGGCTTTATACATGTAGTAAGGTGATTGCCGTTTTATTCTTATATTTGCAGCTTATTATATAAACCATGGATATTGAAATAAAAGATAAAGCAGCAGCATTTAAACAACTTATAAATCAAAATACAAATTTTGTTGTATTCGGACATGTAAACCCTGATGGTGATGCTATTGGGAGCACACTTGCATTGTATCATTACTTAAAAAATCAAGGAAAAAAACCAAAAGTAATTACTCCCAATGATTTTCCCGATTTTTTGAAATGGATGCCGGATGCTGATGAGATTATCAAATTCTCGGAAAATGAAACAGAAGCAGAGAAGCATATTAAAAATACAGATGTTTTAATTTTTTGCGACTTTAACGACACCAAAAGATTATCAAAACTTGAAAAGCTTGTTCAAGAAAGTACTTTACCAAAAGTAATGATTGACCATCATCCGCAACCCACAGGTTTTGCCGATATTGAATTTTCTGATACCTCGGTTAGCTCTACGGCTGAATTAATGTTTGAAGTGCTTCTTGAGCTTTCCGGCAAAAAGCATATGAATAATAACTTTGCCGATTGTTTGCTTACCGGAATAATTACCGACACAGGGGTATTTCATCACAACTCTGAACAGCCGCGTACTTACGAAATTATTGCTGAGCTTATCCGTTTGGGCGGAAACAAGCAAAAAGTGATTAACAAAGTTTACAATACAAATACCTACGACAAATTAAGATTACTGGGAAATAATTTACTGAACGGAATGCACTATTATCCCGAATTTGCATCGGCATTTATTGTATTAACAAAAGATGATCAGCAGAAATTTAACTATCAGGTGGGTGATACCGAAGGACATGTAAATATTCCCTTATCGATTAAAGAGGTAAATTTTTCGGCTCTTTTTATTGAAAAAGACGAATACATAAAAATATCCTTTCGCTCAAATGATAAATTTGATGTCAATGCATTTGCACGAAAATACTATCATGGTGGAGGACATAAAAATGCTGCCGGAGGAAAATCTTACAAGCCACTAAATAAAACTATAGAAAATTTCGTTAGTTTATTAGAAAAACATAAAGATGAATTGTTAAATGGCTAAATTGATGAATGCTTAAACTGTTAAATGATTAAATTGTAAACCTCCTAATTTTCTAAACTATTAAACTAAGTAAATTATGAAATATTCCATCATATTACTAATATTTATCATTTTATTTGCTTGCAACAATGACCATTCTCAAAAAAAGCAACTTACAAAAAAAGAGCTGGATAAATACGATAAGCCATTGGAAGCTGCTAACCGATATTTATCGATAGTAGATGCAGAACGTATTGAAAATTTTGCTAAAAGAAGAAACTGGAATATGCAAAAAACCAAAGGTGGTTTATGGTACGAAATATATGAACACGGAAAAGGGAAAAAAGCAAAAGAAGGACAAACGGCTTTATTAAACTATAAAATTTCATTGCTCGATGGCACTTTATGCTATAGCTCAGATTCTCTGGGAGCCAAAACCTTTGTAATTGGACACGGAGGAGTAGAATCAGGCTTGGAAGAAGGCATATTGATGCTCCGCGAAGGCGATAAAGCACGATTTATAATGCCTCCATTCAGAGCTCATGGTTTATTGGGTGATATGAGAAAAATTCCGGCACGTTCCATTATTGTTTATGAATTGGAACTTTTAAAACTTAAATAGTATTGGGTCTGTAACAATAGTTCGTTAAATTTTTTATAAGGCATTAAAATTCAAGCGTTTACAAAACAATAAGAATAAATAATAATGTCCTGATTTTCAATAAATTAACTTATTTTTTGCTCTTCACCCTTCATTTTTTAACGAAGTATTGTCTGTAAAGTACATAATTTTAAAAAACTCAATACTAAAACACCATTTTAGCTCCTAACTATATTACATATAGATAATAATTCTTCAATCCTTTGCAATTTTATGCAAACGTTTGCACATCCGTTTGCGATGATTTTTTGTATAAAAACACGATAAAAAAACACAAAATTCATAAAGCCTCCTTAATTTTAAAGTAGATTTTTAAAACTGAAAAGCAAAACACAAACCCTAAAGCAGTTTATAATTATTTTGCTTATTGTAAGAAAGTTACAAAGCTGCTATTTAATTTCAATTTTTATTAATCTAATAACCTAAAAAAATGAAAAAACTGATACTTTTTTTAATGCTAACGGGCATGCTCAATCATCTAAATGCCCAAAATGATGTAATGATGCAGGCTTTTTACTGGAATCTTCCGGTAGATGCAGCCAATAATAACGGCACATGGTGGGACAATTTATCGTCCAAAGCCACAGAACTTAAATCAGCCGGCTTCACGGGAATTTGGGTTCCTTCGCCGGCAAAAGGCAACTGGGGAATTTACGATATGGGCTACGGAATTTATGACCATTATGACCTGGGTAACTACAACCAGAAAGGAACCGTGGAAACACGCTTTGGTAGCCGCACAGAGCTTGAAAATATGATTTCGGTAATGCACAACAGTCCTAAAATTGAAGTGTATGCAGATATTGTGCTAAACCATGTGTACTCGAGCGATGAAAACGATGAAGTAAACCCTGCCGTAAAAGACTATGTCTTTTTAGAAGCATTTACCAACGGCAGCCAACATGTTCCCTACCCCACAAACGAAATCAGGTGGGTAATACCTAATGCTGCTCCCGGAGATTATTACATTAAAATTAAAGGCTATTATCTTGATTATTCATTAAGCTATCAGGAGCGTGCCTATGATTTTCAGGTAGATTGGACAGGAAGCGGATTTAATACAACCTACAACTGGGAGAGCGAGCCTAATGACGGTAACGGACAAAATAATTTTGTTTCTGTATCAGGACAAACCATGCGCGGTTTCATTGGTGTTGAAGGAGATATTGATGAGTATAAAATTACACTGAGTGCTGCAAGCGATATTGTAATTAAAATGACCTCACGCCGTCAGGTTGGTACATCATGGGATTGGGCAGATCAAACCCGAGGATATTATCCTTTTGAAATTTGGTACAACGGTCAAAACCTGGCAACAAGTCAGCTTGAAGCACATACCAATACAAATATTTTTTATCCAAATCATACCGGCACCGGCGAAGCAAATATCAACTGGCATTATTCTGATTTTCACCCTGTTGATGCAAATGACTGGCTGGGCGATTGGGGAACCAGTGATGAACTGATTCCGAATACAAAAGGTTTTGGAAATGATTTTAACACTTATAGTTCAACAGTTCAACAAAGAATGAACGATTGGGGCGCATGGTTAGCAAGCCAAGTTGATTTTGATGGTTTTCGTCTGGATTTTGTCAGAGGTTTTCAAGAATCTTATGTGGCAAGTTGGATAAATAATTTACCACTTATTGACGGTCAGCAAAGATTTATTGTAGGTGAATATTGGGGTGCTGATTATCGTATTAAAGAATGGGTAAATAATGTAGCTTCGTACGGAGCAGATGCCGATGGTTTTGATTTTCCTTTAAAATCGAGCCTTACCAGTATGTGTAACGGAGATGAATCCAGTTTTGATATGCGCTGGCTAAATCATGCAGGCATGGTTAGAAATGCCAACGGCAACGCACTACCCGGAACATCAGTTGTTACCTTTTTGGACAATCACGACACAGGTAAAGAACATGATAAATGGGTAACAAAAGATTGGAAGCTCGGATACGCTTATATGTTGACTCATGAAGGTCGCCCATGTGTATTTTACCCTCATTACTATGGTATTACAATGATCGATAACAACGATAACTCCATTACTGTTACTCCTGATGCAAGCTTAAAAGACGATATTAACAAACTCATTTTTGCTCGTAAAACCTATTTGGGTGGTACTTTGGCAGTTTTAAGTGAAATTGGTAATCCATATCCTGCCGGAGACGCATATAATGTTTATGTTGCCCGCCGTCAAGGCAATGGTACAAAAGACGGAGCGATTATCGTAATTAACAACAGTTCTGCTACAAAAGGCTTGTGGGTAGATTCAAGCCCAACCGGATTTACAAACTGGAGCAATACTACTTTAACCAATGCTTTTACAGGAACAACAACTAGCGTTTATGCAGATGGAAGAGTTTGGGTTGAAGCACCGGCAAGATCGTATGCAATATATGTTCAATCTACTGATTATGTAGCTTATGGAACCAAAAGCACATTAGTGTCAGACAACGAAATTAATCCGTTAAGTGATGACAAATTTGCTTTTGAAGTATTTCCGAACCCGTTTACTGAAACAACAAAAATCAGATTTAATATTGTAGAAAAGGCAAGTATTAACATAGATGTTTATGACAAAACAGGTAGAAAAATAAGCAATATTTTCAATGGTGAAAAAGAAGCAGGAAACCAAGAATTTATATGGAGACCCGAAGGAGTAAAATCAGGAGTTTATATTGCTGTGATAAATATTAACGGACAAATAAAAACACTTAAGCTCATTATTAATAATTAGGTTAATTGAAAAAAGCACTCTTTGAAGAGTGCTTTTTTTTTGGTTCTACTACCATTTTAGTGGGTAAAAAATCTTTGTTCAATTATTGATATATAAATTATGTATATTTTACATCTAATATTAATTAAATACAATAAGCAACAC
>JALWNR010000154.1 GCA_027083715.1 Bacteroidales bacterium | reverse complement strand
GTAGTATAATTGTATTATGTTTTTTTTTGCCCGTATTACCAAAGTAGTATGTGTTCTTTTGACTTAGCTTGATACTCACATTATTTTCGCTTCGATTTACTAAATTATTAACTTAAAATCTTAAATTTATGAAAAAAGCAAGCTTAATTATTGTACTACTTTTATTGGTACAGTTTGCATTTGCTCAGCAAACAGTGTCCGGAGTAGTTACCGGTGCTAAAGATGGGCTGCCCATTCCAGGGGTATCCGTCTCTGTAAAAGGTAGTTCATTAGGAACAATTACCGATTTAAACGGAGCCTATAATATTAAGGTACCTGAAAATTCCAGTAAAATTTTGCTCTTTTCATTTGTAGGAATGAAAAACAAAGAAATTTCAATTGATGGGCAAACTACCATTAATGTGAGTATGGAGGAAGACAATATTGGTTTAGCTGAAGTTATGGTTGTTGCTTATGGAACTACATCAAGGGAAGCATTTACCGGTTCAGCCAATGTTGCCAATGTTGAAAATTTATCAAGACAGCCGGTAACCTCTTTTGAAAAAGCTCTTGCAACCGGTATGCCGGGTGTTCAGGTTTCCAACAATAGTGGACAACCCGGTTCAGGAACTGAAATCAGAATCAGAGGAATTGGTTCTTTTTCTGCATCAAAATCCCCTTTATTTGTTATTGATGGTATTCCCGTTGCCTCGGGTAGTTTACATTCCAATAGCGGAGGATACAATCCGGGGAATTTATTATCTACTCTTTCACCAAACGATATTGAAAGTATTACTGTATTGAAAGATGCTGCAGCTGCATCTTTATACGGTTCAAGAGCTGCCAACGGCGTAATTCTTATAACCACTAAAAAGGGTAAAGCCGGTGTTGCAAAATATAATTTCAGAGCATCTTACGGAATTTCGGATTTTGCAGTAGATAACTTCAAAACAGTTAGCGGTAAAGATTTTTTAATGTTGCATAGAGAATCAATGGAAAATTATGTAGCATCAGGAATGGCTCCTCCCGGATTTGATATTGACCAAACAATGGAAGACCACGGATGGGTTGAACCGGAAGGTGGATTTGTGGATTGGTATGATTATTTATTTAGAAAAGGACAAACCAAAGAAGCTGATTTTTCTGCCAGCGGTGGTAGTAAAAAAACACAATACTACTTATCTTTTAATTATTTTAATCAAGAAGGGATTGCTTATAAATCTGATTTATCAAGATATTCGGGTAGAGCAAATATTACCCAAAAAATGAGTAATATGTTTTCTATTGGCTTAAATATGTATATTGCCCATACTAATCAAAATATTGTAGATGGAGGCTATAACTATTTTAATCCGATGTATAATGTTAGTCGTAATACATTCCCTACCGAAGGTCCGTATTTACCGGATGGAACTTACAGACCTCAACTTCATGATGGATATTACAATATTGTTAGAGAACGTGATTTGAATGAAAATTCAGCAAAAGTATTTAGAAATTTGAATAATGCATTTGTTGAATTCAGACCGTTGGAGTTCTTAAAATTCCGTTCAACTTTGGGTATTGATTGGATAAATAATGATGAAACTCGTTATGCATCACCTTTATCTCGTACAGGTGAATCGGAACAAGGATTTGTAAACTTAACAAACAGAAAAAGAATTTCATTAACTTCATCAAACCTTGTTACTTATACGCAATCTTTTAATAATGTGCATAACATAAACGTAATTGCTGCTTATGAAGCACAAAAAGATCAAATTATAAAATATGAAACAACCGGCGAAATATTGCCAAACGAAAGTATTAAAAGTATAGGTGCAACTGCAAATCCAACTACTGCCACCGGTTACGACGAAAGTGCAACACTTTTATCATTATTATCAAGAGTAAATTATGACTATGATAATAAATATTATTTTTCTGGTAGTTTCCGGCGTGATGGTAGCTCTAAATTAGGAATAAACGAACGTTGGGCTAATTTCTGGTCGGTTTCAGGTGCTTGGAGAGTTAGTAATGAAAGCTTCATGCAAGGTTTATCTTTTATTGATGACTTGAAATTAAAAGTATCTTATGGTACAAATGGTACCTTACCACCTGAATTATATGGTCATTTAGCACTTTATTCATATTCAGCTTCGTATGGCGGACAAGTTGCAGCCGTAGAAAGTAATGTTTCAAATCCAAATCTTACATGGGAAAAAAATGAAAACTTTAATGTGGGATTAGACTTTGGCATAATGAAAAAAATATCCGGTACGATTGAGTATTTCAACAGATATACAAGAGATCTATTAATGTACATGCCTATATCCATGGTAACTGGTTTTGATGGTACTATGAGAAATATTGGTGAAATGCAAAACGAAGGCTGGGAATTAAATATCCAATTGGATAATATTACAACAACTGATTTTAAATGGAGTTCTAACTTTTCTATTTCAACGGTAAAAAATAAGATTATAAAACTTAATAACCAAGAAGATATAATTGGTTCTACTTACATTAAACGCGAAGGTTTAGCTTATTATACTTTTTATTTACCGCTTTGGGCTGGTGTTAATCCGGCAAATGGAACACCTCAATGGTATGTTGTCGATGAAGACGGTAATAAAACGGGTGAAATTACCGGTGATTATCATCAAGCAAACAGAGCTGTTGCCGGAAAAGCTGATCCTGATTTCTTTGGTAGTTTAGGTAATAATTTATCTTATAAAGGTTTTGATTTATCCTTTTTGTTTATTTTCTCAGTGGGTGGACAATTGTATTATCATTCAGGACACAAATCGTGGAATGATGGGCATAAATCAAAATATGCAATACAAGAAGCTCAGTTAGACAGATGGCAAAAACCCGGTGATCTTGCTGCCAATCCTCAAAGAATTTGGGGCGGAAACAATCATTCGGATATAAGATCTTCAAGATATATTTTAGACAACAATTACCTGCGTCTTAAAAATATCACATTATCATACTCATTGCCAAAATCATTTTTACAAAAATACAAAGTCAACAAGTTAACCGCTTATGTTCAAGCAAGTAATTATTTTACATGGGCACAACAACATGTAGCCGATCCGGAACAATCTTATAGCGGAATGACAAATTTTGAAATGCCAAATGTTAAAACATTGATGTTTGGTTTGGAAATTGGCTTTTAACAATTTAAAATTTTAATAAAATGAATAGATTAAATAATATTATAAAACTATTAATGATTGTTGTGCTGTTTGTTACACAATCATGTTCAAAAGATTTTCTTGAACAAATGCCGAGCAATCAGCAATCACCGGAAAATATTAAAACTGTGGGTGATGCACAAATAGTACTTAACGGCGCTTATGCGATAATGCAAAGTAATGCATATTACAATAATGCAATGATAGGCGTGAATGATGTACGCTCTGATGATATGCAAACAGCGGAATACGGTCGTTTGTACGAAGAATATTCCTACTCTTATGACACGGATGTTGATTTTAATGCGAGTATCTGGATGGTTCCTTATACGGTAATCAGACAAGTAAATAATATCATTGCATTTATTGATGATATTGAAACTGTTGGTGATGACGAGGCTGCCAAAAAAAAGGATATTAAAGGACAAGCATTAGCAATTAGAGCATTGGCTCATTTTGATTTATGCAGAATGTTCGGAAGACCTTATTCTTACGATAACGGTCAATCATTGGGTGTACCGGTAATTACTGAAGTGGTTCCTCCTGATGCAGAATTAACAAGAAATACTGTTGCCGAGGTTTATGCACAAGTAGTTACTGATTTAACCAATGCTATTCCTTTATTAGCAGAGGATAAAACTTTTGATAAAATAAATGTTTGGGGAGCTAAAACCCTTTTGGCAAGAGTATATCTTTATATGGAAGATAACGATAAAGCATATAGTACTGCTGTGGATATTATTAACAACAGTCCTTATGAACTTATGACAAGAGATGAATATGTAGATTCTTGGGCTGATGAAAGTTCAAGTGAATCTATTTTTTCAATTGTTAATAGCTTAACCGATAATGGCGGTGGTGAGTGTATTGCTAATCTTGCCGACCCTGAAGGATATGGTCAATTTATTGCATCACAGGATTTAATCGATTTGGTGCGCTCGAACCCTAATGATATTCGTAATGAAATTTTATATATTGATGCAACAAGTAATCCTACTGATACTAATACTTGGGGTAGAGTATTAAAATTCCCGGGTTTAGGTAATACTAAAGATTTAATTGTTGATCATGAACTTAACGGTACTCCTTTAAAAGTTTCGGCTTATGTTAGTAATGTACCGGTATTTCGTTTATCAGAGGTATATTTAATTGCTGCCGAAGCTGCTGCTAAAAAATCAGATCAGGTCAATGCTGCAAAATATCTTAACGCTATTGTTCAAAGAGCAGATCCTAATACAACAGTTGCAGAAGCTGATGCTACAGTTGATAGAATTTTAACAGAACGCAGAATTGAATTAATGTCAGAAGGTCATCGTTTTTTCGATTTAACACGAAATAAGAAAGATATTGTTCGCAGTAATTCTAGTAGAGTATTTGATGTTGCAATACCTTTAAATATACCCTACGATCACTTTAAAACAATATTCCCGATTCCTAGAGCTGAATTAGATGCAAATTCTAATATTCAACCAAATCCGGGATATAATAATTAATATAATTTTTTGTAGATGAATAGTTTAGGTTAGGTTAACAGAAAAGGGTTACCATAAAGGTAGCCTTTTTCAAAAAAACCGGAAAATTTAAACTGAATAATTTAAAATTTTTAAAAATGAATACAATAATAAAAATAACAAAAGTACATATTTTATTATTTGTGCTATTGATAATGGGCATGACTTTTTCATGTACTGAAAAAGAAACTCCTGAAATTAAAGCACCTAAAATTACAGAAATTGACCCTGAACACAGTTTTCCGGGCGAAGAAGTATTGATTATTGGTGAAAATTTTAGAACAACACTTGCCGATAATAAAGTGAGCTTTAACGGTAAAGAAGCAGAAGTGTTAAAAACTAATGGTAATGAATTATTGGTTGTAGTTCCTGAAAATGCAACCAGTGGTGATGTTACCGTAACAGCCAATAATTTAACTTCTGAGCCTTATTCGTATGTAGTTGATATTCCGATGATACCAACTATTACCAAAATTGATCCTAATTCAGGAAATATTGGTGATACAGTGGTTATTACAGGTACTGATTTTAGTACCGTACCTGAAGAAAATATTGTTAGTTTTAATGGTGGTAAAGCTATTGTTATAGAATCAACAGAAACAACTATAAAAACCACTGTACCTAATGATGCAAGTACCGGTGATGTTACGGTTACACGCGACGGCACTTCAAATGGTGTTTTATTTACCGTAACAACAGCGATTGAATCATTAACCGTAACAATTGAGGACGATAATGATGATGTTGAGGAGGGAGAATCAAATGGTTATATGGCTCTAACAAGTAGCGATTTAGAGCTCTGCGAATACGATACATGGGCAGGCGATGGAACTAATGCACAAGGTTATCAAACAGTGGGTATCCGATTTAACAATATTTCTATTCCTAAATCGGCTACTATTTTAAGTGCTACCATTCAGTTTACTACTGATGCAACCGGTGCAGAGCCCATTCAAATGGAAATTTATTGCGAAAATGTTGGCAATGCCGGTCCTTATACCGAAGATGCATATAATTTAACCGGAAGACCCAAAACTTCATCAAAAGCAGTTTGGGACATTCCTGAATGGGAAAATGTAGGAGATGCCGGAGATGCTCAGAAAACTGTTGATTTGGCCGCAATTGTTCAAGAAATTATAAATAGAAACGATTGGGCTACAGGAAACAGTATTAATTTTATTTTAGTTCCTACCAAAACATCACCAACACAAGATGGTCATGGTGGAAGAGAAGCAGAAGCTGGTCCGGGAGATGATGCAGCAACATTAACAATTACTTATCAACAATAAGTATAGTAACTCAAATGGGGATATTTTTAATATCTCCATTTTATTTCTTAATTAAATTTTATATTATGAAACATGTTTTTAACAAGTTAAGTTATTACAAAGTATTTGCTTTAATTGTAGCAATACTATTTGTAAGCATTGTATTTGCTCAGCAAATTACAAAAAAAAAATCGAACGAAACATTATCATCGGCTATTTCTCAAATTCATTTTGGAAGCAGTAACGATCCTTTACACGGACTTACCATTACATGGAAAAGTTCAGGAAATAACGACTCCATTACTTGGGGATATACAGATTCTTTTGAAAAAGGAACATTCAGCGGTGCCAAACGCGATGGCAACGAAAAATATTTTTACGATTATGAATTTCCTGCCTTAAACGCGAAAGATACCATTCATTACAAAATTTATAATTCATTTACCGATACCTGGACTTCCGAAAAATTTTTTCGCACGGCTGCTGATGTAAATACTACAAAATTTTCCTTTTTAGTATTGGGCGATAGTCGTTCTTATGTTGAAGATTGGCGTGATGTATCCTTAGCGGCTAATAGTGATAATCATACTGATTTTACTTTATTTACAGGCGATATCGTTTCAAGGGGTGGACGTATTTCGGATTGGAATGAGTGGTTTGATTATGGAAAGGAATTTTTAGCCGATAATTTGCTATATCACACGATTGGAAATCACGAATGCAGAGAATATGACGGAAATAGTGGAATTGATGCTTATTTAAATATTTAGGGGTGTTTACTTATGCACAATAATTTCTTTATAGCTTGTATGCTTAGCTTCAACTACCCGTTCCATGATTTTGTTGAATATTGTATCTTTGAATAATGAACGATTT
>JALWNR010000153.1 GCA_027083715.1 Bacteroidales bacterium | reverse complement strand
GCAAAAGTAAAGCGTCTGGTTTATATGCAATCGCTTTATATTTTAAAAACAGTGATTTGGGCTAATCTGGCAGTATATCCAATCATCTGGTATTTGTTAGATAAATGGTTGCAAGGCTATGCTTATCATATCACGCAGTCTTTATTTGTGTATCTGTTTGGTTTACTAATTTCATTGACAATAGTATTATTAACAACAATTTACATCAGCATAAAAGCAGCAAATACCAATCCAGCAATTGCATTGAAATATGAATAAAACGGGGTCTGAAGACTGGAGACTGCAAACTGAGAACTGAAAACGAATAACATGGATACAATCATCGAACAAAAGAAATGGACAAAAAAGAAAATTGCAACGATTTCCGGTATTGGGTTTCTAGCAATTTTGCTAATATATCTGATTTTTATCAAAGATAACAGTTCTATTTTATCGGTAAATAAAGAACATTTGCTGATTTCGGAAGTTACCGAAGGACAGTTTATGGAATACATTCCGGTAGATGCTAAAGTGGCACCGAAGACCATGATTTTTATCGATGCCATATTGGGTGGAATTATTGAAAAGATTTATGTAGAAGATGGTGATACCGTACAAAAAGGCACAGCTTTACTGAAATTGCAAAATACCGAAATGGAACTACGGTTTATGGAACAGGAAACTCGTATTTTTGATGCCATTAATAATTTACAAAACACTAAGTTGTTGTTAGACAGAGATAAATATACACGACAAAAAGAAATTGTGGATTTACAATATAAACTGGATAAATTAAAAACTGATTTCCTTCGGAAACAAGTATTATTTGACAAACAAGTAATTCCTTTAAAAGAATATGAAGATGCCAGGCGTGATTACGATTATAATATTAAACAGTTGCAAATTTCCTTAAAATTGGCACAAATAGATTCGCTTTCGTACAAAAACAGGAACAAGCAGATTTTAAATTCAATCAAACGGATGTACGGAAATATTGAACTCTTACATAAAAGCATTGATAATTTGATTGTTAAGGCACCCGCAACCGGCGAACTATCCTCTTTTAAAGCAGAATTGGGGCAAACCATTCAATCGGGTGAGCACATCGGGCAAATTAATGGTGCCAATGGATACAAACTACAGGCAAATATTGATGAACGCTATATTGCACGCATAAAAAAAGGTCAAAAAGCAGAATATACAGCTGAAAATGGTAAAAAATACTCACTTACGGTTTCAAAAATTTATACCGATGTGGTAAAAGGCTCTTTTTTGGTTGAAATGCGTTTTGATAGTATTGAACCTCCGCATATTAAAAAAGGACAAAGTTTGCAATTGCGCCTGATATTGAGCGAAGCTCAAAAAGCCCTGATGCTGAAACGCGGTGCATTTTTTCAATCGTCGGGCGGTAATTGGGTGTATGTTTTGAGTAGTGATAAAAAATCAGCAAGTAAAAAAGCCGTAGAAATAGGCAGGCAGAATATTTATTATTATGAAATTTTGGAGGGATTAAAGCCCGGTGATGAGGTAATTATCTCATCTTATGAAACTTTTGGCGATAAAGATGTGCTGGTTTTTGAGTAATAAAAAAGCGACCTAGATAAGTCGCTTTTTTTGATTTTTAAATATTTAACAATTATTTCTTTCTTTCAATTGCTTTCAATGCCGCTTCTACAATATCCGGCGTATCCAAATGATATTTGCTTAACAATTCATCAGGTTTTCCGCTTTCGCCAAATTCATCGTCCACAGCAACCATTTCCATCGGAACAGGATGATTTCTGATTATAGTTTGTGCAATACTGTCACCTAATCCGCCATTGCGAAAATGCTCCTCGGCACTTACTGCTGCACCTGTTTTCTGTACGGATTTAATAATTGTTTCTTCATCCAACGGCTTGATGGTGTGTATATTGATAATTTCTGCCGAAATTCCTTTTTCTTCAAGAATTTCACAGGCTTCTAAGGCTTTCCAAACCAAATGTCCTGTGGCAAAAATACTTACATCGCTTCCTTCGTTCAGTAAAATAGCCTCACCTATCTTAAATTCCTGATTTTCGGGGGTGAAATTAGGTACTTTAGGGCGACCAAAACGCAGGTAAACAGGTCCTTCATATTTTGCTACTGCCAGAGTTGCCGCCTTTGTTTGATTGTAATCGCATGGATTGATTACAGTCATATTCGGGAGCATTTTCATCAAACCAATGTCTTCCATGATTTGATGTGAAGCACCGTCTTCGCCCAAAGTGATTCCTGCATGCGAAGCGGCTATTTTTACATTTTTGTTTGAATAGGCAATGGACTGGCGGATTTGGTCATAAGCACGTCCGGCAGCAAAAACGGCAAAGGTACCTGTAAACGGAATTTTTCCGCCAATTGTCATTCCTGCCGCAACATCCTGCATGTTCGCCTCGGCAATTCCGGTATTAAAAAAACGTTCGGGAAATTCATCTGCAAAAGCATTCATTTTTAAAGAGCCTGTTAAATCGGCACACAAAGCCACTACATTTTCATTTTCCTTGGCAGCTTCCAGTAAACCCGCTCCAAAACCCGAACGGGTATCTTTTTTTTCGGTATAAGTATATTTTTTCACGTTTTTTTATATGAATTATAAAATAAATGATGTGCAAAAGTAAATTATTTAAAATCAAAAATCAAATGCAAAGAGGGTTTATCTTGTATAAAAAACGCTAAACTTTATGTAAGCACATAGTAGTTTAGCGTTTTTTTCTGAAAAATATTTTTTCTGGCTACTGTACTCCTAATTCACGAAAGTCAGCACTGATTTTTAAACCATATTTTTTTATATTATTTTCATCAAACTGAAATTGCCATGTTCCCTTCTCTTTCATAAGCGAAATTCCGGCTCCTTTTTTTGTTAATCCTTTTTTTTCTGTTACTATAAGCACATTACGGCTACCTGCTTTTGCGATGATATTTTCTAATTTGTCCGATTCGGTTAATCCTACAATAACAATTTGTGCATTTGATACATCACTGGGAAGTACCTTGTTAACCACAATATTTTGTACTCCGGCAACTTTTCGGGTTTGTGTAAAATCTGCCAGTTCTTTTGCCAGCTCTGCATTGCCTACAACTTCAATCACAAAATCGCCTGATTTATCGGGCCAATCCAGTAGTTTTGTAAAGTTGTAAATTATAAGTGCCTGAAATTTAGCATCCTGTGCTTGTGCTTTATATCCCTTAAAAACAACAATTACTCCGAGAAGTATTAAAAAAAATATTTTTTTCATTCCATTCTGATTTAAAATTCACCAAGAACTTGTACAAAATTATTTATAAAATGATGAATATGCAAAGATATTGATGTTTAACTTTATGTTCATCAATATTCAGATTACAAAAACTGTGCTTTATTTTTAATAATGACAAAAATATGTGATTAACCCGCAAAACTAAGTCTATCGGGCATAACTTGTCCCGAAAATCGGGATACTCTTACAAAATGTTTAAGCGGTTTATATAAATGATTACAACTATTGCATAATTACCGATCGGTCTTTATCATTTCCTTGTAATGTTGGTGTTTGTATATGGTCTAAATAACCAGCACGTTTTACCACCTGTGTTTTTATATCCTCAAAGAAATTTCTTACTGAAATGTTTGGTAAATCATAGGCTTTATTTTTTAATTCTTTCAGCAGATAATAAGTAAAAAGCCCGTGATACTTTTCAGGATACGAAACACTGTATTCATCATTGCTTGCAGCAGCTAAAACCACCATGTTTTTTGCCGAAAAAGCAGAGCTTTCCGGTTTAATAATCACCCCGCGTGCACCGGCTATTAGCGCCTTATTGCTACGGCTGATACCCGAAAAACAAGCATCAATAAATACCGTTACCGATTTTGCCTGCAAACCCGCCAGTGAACCGTAAAGACGATTCAGGCTAAAGCCTGTTTTTGCATAATTGGGGTCAATATCATACGGAATCATAAAAGCTGATTTTGTTTTTGTATCCGGTGCTCCATGTCCAGCATAATAAACAACAATGTTGGTTTTACCTTGTTCCGAACGACGTGCTAACCATCCGTCTTTTGAGAAGATTTTGTTAAACTCCCCCAAAGTAGCCTCTCTGTTGGTCAGGAAATAAATATTATCTTCGGGAATGCCAAAAACATTTACCGCATATTTGTAAAACACCTGTGCATCGCGCTTGGCGTTATCTACCAGAGGTGCGTATTTGTAATTTTCAATACCGATGATTACTGCCAAAGTATTTTCACCGTTAAAATTGGTTTTCGGGATGTCTTTATCCACATCCGATAAAACAACAATCTCCTGAATTTCTTTCATATCGGCAGTTTCTTTCAGGTTTAATTTTGAAATGTTTACATCCACAATATTTTTTGTGCGTTCATTCATTTTTAAACCCAGTGCCTGCTCTGTCTTATAAGTTCCGGCAGTCAGCTTCACCTTAAAAGGTAAATCTTTTGATGCGTAGCGACGGCTTGTAAAAAAGAAAAATGTAAGTTTTTTGTAATCACCACTCGGAATATCGCCTAAATTAAAGGTTTTGTACTCATCAGGGAATGAAATATTACGGTCATCGGTAGCCAATTCAATTTTTGCTACCACATTTTTTGCCGTAACCAGCCCAAAGTTCTGTACAAAAGCAGTAACTTCCACCGACTCGCCCGGTTCAATAATCGAGTTTCCGTTCCCATAAGCAGAGCTTAGATTACCAATATCTTCCTTGTCGTTTATGGCAATTTGCCTGATTTCGAGTTTTGGCTGTACGGCAACCACCACTTTTTCTTCTTCCTGTTTCGGGATGGTTTGCGTACCATTTCCGTAAACTACCAAATAATCTACGGCAATTTGCTGGCGCTGATAGAGCATAAAACCTACCTGGTCGCCAAAAAATGATTGATAAGGAATTTTCCCCACATACCGGTCGTTAATGTAGAATAAAATTTCATTACCGGTTTTTTGCACACGTAATTTATTGGTTATGCTCGATTGGCTGATAGCACCTGTTTTTTTCCAGCGGATAAGGTATTCACCTTTTTTGCCGCGTACAATTCTGCGCACATAAAAACGTCCTTCGGGTGTGATAATAAAATTGTAATATCCATTTTTGCCCTTACCGAAAGTTAATCCGTAACCGTTTTTTGCTGTACCGGAAATACGACTGATACGACTTTCAATCACAAAATCATAACGCGGATTTAAACCTGTATGGATATTACTTGCCCAGGATTTCTCACCAATGTATTTGATAATGTATTCGCCACGCAATATTTCACCACTCCCGTTTTGAGTTTTTCCGACCCACCACTTGTAGCGGTTATCCGAAAAATTATCTTCAACCAATACGGCTGACTCTTGCGCTATTCCATGAAATGCAATAAGTATCAGCGAAATAATAAGAATTATATTTTTGCTCATTTTCAGTTCAATTTATTCGTAAAGATAAGTATTGTTTACCACACTTCAAATTTACGACACATTTCTATAATTAAAACTCTTTTTTTATGGATTTTAATATGTTTTTGATAAAAAAAACAGGACTTCAATGCTGTGCTATTTTACAAATCAAAAGTAAAAGTCAATTTATAGGCAAAATTATCTTTGGTTTCGGGCAAGGCATAAGGTCCGTAACGATAAAATACACCGAAGCCCATTCCCATAATATTTGTCGATTTTAAAACATTATTGATAATTAAGCCCGATTCATAATAGCCTTTTTCCATGGTTTTAAATTCTATACCACGTTGTAATTCGGGTTTAGACAGGCTGCCAAAACCAATATTTGTTGCTAAAACAATTTCAGGCTTAAATTTTTTACTTTTAAATAATAAACTTCCAAAATCATGGCGAAAGTATAAGGAGGCAAAACGATCGGATAAAAACTCGTTCATGCGCATGGTGGCAAAACTGTTGGCGGTTTCAATGGTAAAATCGTAATAACTGCCGTGTCCGTTATAGAGTTCAAAATAAGGCAAATCACCAAATACCTGTCCTGCAGTAAGCACTAAATCAGTTCTTCCAAAATTTTTTGTCAGTGCCGATAACAGTACTTTGGCTTCCACTTTCCAATAGTCAAAATCGCCCCATTGGTTTTTGTAACCCTTGCTGATATTTGCATAAAAAGCCGGAGCACTTCCGTATGAGTTTAGTAATTCACCATCAATATACGATAGTTTTTCATTGGGTGTGTATGCAATTTTTATATTGGTTTCAAAAAAATGATACTCTGCTTCGGGCAGATAGGTGTCCAGTCCATTTTGAAAATACCAAGCCGAAGTATTTATTTTATAGCTCCGGTTTACATTTAAAAGCATTTTAAATCTACGAAACGGGCGAAATTGAAAATCCGCTGCATACTGCTCATTGTAGGTCATATCCTTGATAAAATACCAGCGGTAACTTTCTGTAGAACTAAATCCGGCTTTTTCCATAAATTCATAACCGGCACTTTCTTCAATATCTTTTTGATAGCGTAAATCTAAAGATACATCTCTTTTGGGATAGATATTAAACTTTAAGTTTCCGCCGTATTTCCATGCATCATCCTTAAATCCGTAGGCAAAATATCCGCCCAAACTTACGTTTTTTATCAATTTATTATTTGTATGTGCACCGATTCCTAAACGAAAACCTTCAAAAATATTGAAATCCATCAATTTATTCAAATCCAGATTGATGAATTTAATCGGAATATAGCCTTTCCCTAGAATTTTAATGGTTTGCAGTTTTAAATCAAGATGTTCTGCTTCGCCGATACTGTCCAGTACATGATAAGTTCTTAAATTTTTTACGGTTAAACTATCCTGCCGATATTTTTCCCAAAGGCTGTCAGCTTGTTTAAAAGCCTCACTTTCGACTA
>JALWNR010000152.1 GCA_027083715.1 Bacteroidales bacterium | reverse complement strand
AATAATTCGAAGGGTTAGTAAGGTGATGTTATCTTTATTTACAAAATGAGAGCACCTCTAATTTTAAGTTAATGGAAGGTCGGTTTTATGCCAAAAACTGAATCTACCCCTCAAGAGTAACGTGAGTATGATCACAAAGAATATTCTATAGGTGCCGCTATAAAGTTTGTGGGCCTTAATTCTTGTAGCTATTCAAGGATGTGGTGACAAATTTGACTTGTTTTATTTGATGTGATTTTTGTAATGTGTTGAATATAAATAGGATTATAGGTAGGCCTGTTTTTTGCTTGATATAATGTTTCGAAATAGACATCAAA
Organism: Bacteroidales bacterium; assembly: GCA_027083715.1. GTDB lineage: Bacteria > Bacteroidota > Bacteroidia > Bacteroidales > NBLH01 > NBLH01. The sequence goes on along the minus strand of JALWNR010000152.1, from coordinate 6,544 downwards.
TATAAAAATTATAAATCCATCTATCTGAAAAAATCAATATTAATACGCTCATATTAAATCAAATACAAGAAATAAAAAACAAGAAACTCCCTAACACTATTTAATAAATTTAAAACTTCATACAATAAAATATACGTTTTTAAAGTTTTGTAAGCTGCATATTAAAAAAAATAAAATTTGTCGTACATCCGAAGAAATACATCTGAAAAATTGGAATTCTTATTATTATTTTATAAAATTGAAAAATAAACAGAAACAAAGCTCTAATCTTAATGGAGATTGAAACTAATTGAGCCTAAACTTGAAACAAAATCATGTACCGATATTTAGAAAACTTTAGTCTTAAAAGTATAATTTTGACTTTTATTTTAGTGTTTACAGTACTCGTATTTTCCAGTTCAATGCTTTATTTAAGCATAAATGTAAAGAAAAACACAATTAACGACTCTAAAGCTATTGTGGATAGCTACACAAGAGAAAAATCCCTCATCTTAAAAAATAAATTTAACGAAGTATTGGCTATTACAAGGACATTAGCCAATGTATTTACAGAAAATATTGATAAAGAAGTAGAAAACATTAATCCTTCAAGTAAAAAAATCTTAAAAAACACCTTAAAAAATAATCCTGATTTTATTTCCGTTTGGCTTAATTGGGAAATTTCGGCCATTGACTCAAGTTATAAGAAAAAAAATGGTCGTGTTGGACGCTTTTGTTATAAAGACAAAGAGCGATTAATCTATTCCTATGATGTGCGAGACACCACAAACCAAGACTTAAGCGGTGCTTACTATGACATAAAAAACTCGGGTATGGAAATTATGGGCGAACCCTATTATGACGAATTTACTAAGGGCTTAGAAGGTATTTTAATGATTAGTCCCAGTGTTCCGATTATGCAAAAAGGACGTTTTTTGGGAATGGTTGGTGTAGATTTATCAATGAAACATATAAGAGAATTAGTAAAAAAGATTAAGCCCTATGATGTTTCCGTTGCATACTTGGTTTCTCCTGCGAAAATAATTGTTGCCCACAGTAATAACAAATTTTATGATAAAAATATTTATGAGGTAAAAAAAGAATTTAAAAACAGTTATCGGAACGCATTTACTATAGTAAATAAAAATAATTCATACGCTTTTCATATCAAAAATAATAAAGAAAATTTATATGTTTCGATGGCTCCAATTATGATAGGAAAGGATCATGAAATTTGGACATTAGTTACCGAAACACCTATTGATATAGTTACGGCAAGGTCAAACCAACTGTTTGCACTTACACTTATTATCGGTATTTTTGCCATTAGTGTTTTAAGTTTATTTTTATATTTTGTGCTTAATAGAATAACCAAACGATTACTTGCCACCATACATTTTTCGGAGCAACTAAGTACAGGAGATTTAAGTGGTAAATTAAATTTAGGCGGTAAAAATGAGATAGGTCGCCTGGCTTCATCGTTAAACCGGATGGCTAAAAGAATAAAAAGTATTGTTGCTCAAATTTCAAAAAGTGCAGAAAATATTAATCAATCCAGCAGTCAAATAAGCAATTTCTCAAACGATTTATCTCATGGTTCATCAAGTCAAGCAGCTTCGGTAAAAGAGGTTATGGCATTGATTGAAGAAATTTCAGCAAATATCCAAAATAATGCAGAAAGTGCAAAACAAACTGAAAAAATATCAGCAAAAGCCCTTGAAGGTATAAAAAGCGGAAGTATTTCGGCAAACAAAACAGCCGAATCGATTAATGAAATAGCTGAAAAAGTTACCATTATTGGCGAAATTTCCAAACAAACTAATATACTTGCACTTAATGCTGCGGTTGAAGCCGCGCGAGCAGGAATTCACGGAAAAGGTTTTGCAGTTGTTGCCAATGAAGTAAAAAAACTGGCAGAAAAAGCACAAATTGCCACAAAAGAGATTAATCAGCTATCGGCAAATGGAGTTTCTCTTTCAGATTATGCTGAAAAAGAATTAAAAAAATTGATTCCAGATATTGAAAAAACAACAAAACTTGTGTTCGAAATTACCCGCGCAAGCATTGAACAAAACACTGGTGCAAGCCAAGTACAAAATGCAGTTCAAGAATTAAATAATATTGCACGCAAAAACTCATCACTATCAGATGAGTTGGACGATAAAGCAAAAAATCTAATCAATGAAGCCCGAAATTTAAAACAAGTTATTAATTATTTTAAATTATAACTTTGCATGGATACAGTAATAATAGTTGCCGGTGGTTCGGGAAATCGTTTTAAAAGTAACATTCCTAAACAATTTGTAGAATTACTGGGCAAACCGGTGCTTATGCGTACTATTGAAGTATTTTTTAATTATGACCCTTCACTGCAAATTATTTTGGTTTTACCCAAACACCATACGGATTATTGGAAAAATTTATGTGAAAAACACGAGTTTAACATAAAACATAAAATTGTTTGGGGCGGAAATACACGTTTTCATTCGGTAAAAAATGCTTTAGATACCCTTAATCTATCATCAGATTTAGTAGCAATACATGATGGTGTTCGTCCTTTGGTAAGCAAGGAAACCATTAAACGCTGTTTTTCAAAAGCAAAGCAAACAGGAAATGCAATACCGGGCATTCCACCGCATGATTCAGTACGACAAATAACAGAAAATACCAATCACATTATCGACCGTTCCTTGCTGCAATTAATACAAACTCCGCAAGTGTTCCGTATTGATAAATTAAAACAAGCCTATGAGCAAGATTATCGTGAAATTTTCACTGACGATGCATCAGTATTGGAAACGAATGGAGAAAAAATTAATTTAGTTGAAGGGAACAGAGAAAATATAAAAATCACCAATAAAATTGATTTAATAATTGCCGAAACTCTGATGAACAATCTGTAAAGTAAACTATAGGCTTATTCATTAAACTGTTTTATTTCCTAATTTCATCAGTTACCCAAATATACAGGAATTATTTGACAGAATAAACATGTTTAAATACTGTTAACCGCAATAATTCATGAAATTCTCTTTATGCAGATACGAGGCACCGAATTCCGCCGACATATCTTTATATTTCAAGGAATTCGTAACGAAGTAGATGCGTGAAGAGAATTTCAAGCGACACCCAACCTTTAGCCTCATGAGCCGAAGGCGAATAAATTTGAGTACGTTTGTTTTGTGATAAAACTCACTTAATATACTGATAGTAAATACATTGTAATATAACTGTAACAAAAGCGGTGAATTTTGCGGGTTAAAACATTTTCTTTTTAAACAAATCCAACTCTTTGGCTTTTTTGGGTTTAAATTGATATTTCCAACTAATATCTAATAAAGGATAAATAGCAAATTGTGAGTTACCCGAAGGGTAAGTACCCCAAAATATTTTGTAGCCGCCAAGAATACTCAAACTATTTGTTAATGGCAACATTATCATTCCTTTATGTTCAACAGCTATATCTTCAAGATTAAATTTTACAGAGAGAAAATCCAGATCTGCCGAAAAATTAATCCAAGAATTAAGATGCCCGTCAATATCAACTCCGGCATACCATAATAGTTTTTTTTGGTAAATTGATGAACGCGGATAAATTATCGATTTTTCCATAGGAGGAATATCACCTTTTTTTATCTGCCAAGCAAATTGAAAACCTAATTTTACCGAAAGTAAATAATTTGCCGCCTCACAAGTAGTTTTTTTCTTCAAAAATTTACTGACAATTACTTCGTTTTTAAATGCAAGCATTTGCGGAACAACTGAATCAACAGGAATATAACCGGGCTTATCTCTTTTTCGCAGCATATTTAATGTCCACGAAGGATAATTAATACTGTGTACCGTAGCCACGGCAAAATCTTTTTTATACCATGTTTTTTTTACCTGTCCGTTTGGAAAAATAATAAAAATCCATGGTTGTGCCGATACTTCAAAAGTATTGGTGATACCATATTGTGCAAAACGAAAAGCACTTACATCCAGACGCCCCTGAGGAACGGTAAGCGCAGTACCTACTGTCCACAACTCAAATTGCGCAAACGAAGAAAATGCACCAATGTTTACAATCAAAAATAAAATAAGTATTTTTTTAATGGCTTTCATTTAATTTTATATTTGAACGATTGCACTAAAAAGCAAAATCCCCGCCGTAATCCCGATAATCATTGGCGGGGAAATCATTCTGCTTCATTTTTCCAAGTTTAAAGAATCGCTCTAAACTCAGCCTCATTCCATAAATCAATTCAACTATATAACGCAATATATTTTGCTTTATTATAAAGAAAATTCTTTTTTAAACATTTCCGCAATACTTTTCACAGTGTTTTCTATACTATTAAATTCATAATTAAGCGTTTCCCTTATTTTTTGATTACTGTATATGGATACAGTTTGTGAAGATTTTGCAGTATTTCTCGTAATCATAGGTTCTTTTCCTGTTAATTTACTTTTTATCGTTTCCAAAATAACAGCAGATTTCAATATCCACGGTTTTGCTAAAATTTCGGGCTTTGGCTTATTTAAAGCATCAGCTATCATACTTAAAATTTGTTTATACGAAAGATTTTCAGCCGAAACAATAAAACGTTTGTCTGATATTTTACTTTCTGTTAATTTTATCATGATGTTTACCACATCCCAAACATCAACATATCCGGTTACACCTTCGGTGTAAAATTTTAAACCTTCGTTAATTTTTTTAAAAATACCGGAACTTCCGTTTTTCCAATCCCATGCACCTAGTATTACCGAAGGATTAACAATTACCGCATTTAAACCTTCTGAAATTCCACGCCAAACTTCCAGTTCAGAACGGTATTTACTAATGGAATATCCTGAATATTTTGTATTGGGTTTACGAAAAGTTTCCTCTGTAATGGGTAACTCATCTTCACTTTCGCCTAGTGCAGCAATGGAACTTACATGACAAAACATTTCCACACCGGCAGCCAGCGCAGAATTTACCATATTAGCAGTTCCGTTAACATTTATGGCAATCATTTGATATTTTTTTTTCGGATTAAACGAAACCATTGCAGCACAATGATATACTTTATTAATATCTTTCATTGCCGCATCTATGTTTTCCAAGTCTAAAATATCAGCATTTACCCATTCTATTTGACTAAAAACTTTTTCAAAATCTTTATGATAATAAGAAAATATTTTTTTTACTTGCTCTAAACTACTTTCAGGACGCTTTATAGCTCTTATTTTTTCATTATTCATCACTAATTTTGAGAGTAAATAAGCACCAAGCATTCCTGTTCCGCCGCTAACTAATATCATATTTTACAAATTATATTTATACTACTGCTGATGTTTTAAAAGATAGTGTTACTTTTGCTGAAATTCCAATTGGTTTTTCTATCAATATTTTAATTGATTATCAGTATTTTAAATTTATAAAAACAAATAAAATTTAATGCAACTTAATTACAACAAACCATAGTCAAAGGTATAAAGATAAAACAATATATTAAAAATTAAGTATTTTCTGTAATTTTGCAATGTCCTAGCGAAAGTAAATTATGTCGAACAATTTGCTCATATTTCATGTGGTTGCCAGTTTGATAAGCTCTTTTATAATTGTTTGGATATCAGTTCCTTCAATTGTAAGAGTATCAAAAAACAAACACTTGTTTGATGAACCGGGTGAGCGTAGCTCTCATGTTTCAAAAACACCTATACTTGGCGGTTTAGCAATATTTGCCGGTTTTATTATATCCGTAAACCTTTGGGTAAGCCCCCAACTCTTTCCCTCATTTCAATATATCGTTGCTGCTATTATTATCATTTTTTTTATCGGGATTAAAGATGATATTCTAATTATTGCACCATTTACTAAGTTTATAGGGCAATTTATTGCGGCACTGGTAATTGTAGTACTTGGCGATATACGTATCACCAGTTTACATGGTTTTTTTGGTATTGAAGAAATTAATTTTTATTGGAGTCTTTTTATAACAGTATTAACGATTGTAACCATTATCAACGGGTTTAACTTTATTGACGGGATAGACGGATTATCGGCTTCAATAGGAATTATCACTTCAGGAGCATTCGGTTATTGGTTTTTTTCGGTAGAACAATATCAGTATGCCATTATTTCAGCCGCTTTAATAGGCTCATTATTTGCTTTTTTTTTGTATAATGTTTTTGGCGAAAAAAATAAAATTTTCATGGGCGACACAGGTTCTTTAATAATAGGCTTGATACTGTCTGTTTTAGTAATATATTTTAATGAATTAAATATTGACAAAACGAAAACATTTTCTATTTATCCTGCACCGGCAGTATCATTTGGAGTACTGATTATACCTCTTTTTGATACAATAAGAGTGGTTTTTATTCGTATTTTTAAAGGACATTCATTGATGAAACCCGATAAAAATCATTTACATCATCAATTATTAGAACTTGGTTTAAGCCATATTCAAGTTACCATGATTATTTCGGTGGTAAATGTATTTTTCATCTATTTGGTATTTAATTTAGCTTCTTTTATCAGCATCAGAAGATTATTGCTTATTATTTTAGTAATTGCCATGCTATTATCATATAT
>JALWNR010000151.1 GCA_027083715.1 Bacteroidales bacterium | reverse complement strand
GCCATATACATATACGTTAATACAAGTACATTGCGCAAAAAATTAAGCTCTATTTACAATATACATTTGCTTAGTATTGACTACCTTGTTGAAGCCGACAGGGATGCTTATCAGTCAAACTTAGCTGTAAGTCAAGCATTAGACTCAAATAATTATAATAGCGAAAAACTAAACGAACTAATTACTACGATTATAGAAAACAAAGAACAAGTTGGAAGCAGGTACAATAAATTCAGTAAGCATTTTAGAATTCAAAAAAAATCGGAATATCAAAAAATTAATGACACTTTTAAAAAATATTATAAAATATGGACTATCCAAACAGACAATATTGTGGGTTTGTTGAAAAATAGACAGTTCAAAAAAGCAAAATCTATTTACTACAATGAGTACTATCAGGCATTTAAACCAATGCGTGCTGCAATGGATAAGTTTACGGAAATTAATTTAAATGATTCGGAGAGTAGTTACCATTCAAGTTTATCAATATATAAAACCATACAATTCAGAGTTTTCCTTTTTGTTGCAATAGTTGCTAGTTTTGTTCTTTTTACCGGTTATATTATATCCCGAAGTATAAGAATTCCACTTACGTACATGATGGACATTACCGAAGAAGTAGCTAATGGGATATTGGGTAAAAATATTCAAATTAAAGGAAATGACGAAACGAGTATTGTACTGGAATCTGTAAACAAAATGTCCACAAAAATGAACGAAGTGATTAGTACAATAAGAGATGGGGCTAGCTATTTATTAAAAAGCAGTCAACAAGTAAGTTCTGCATCAGAACAACTTTCGTCCGGAGCTAATGAGCAGGCTGCTTCGACGGAAGAAATTTCTGCATTATTGGAAGAGATGCTTGCTTCAATTGAGCAGAATAATCAAAATGCACAAACAACAAGTAATATTGCAATTAATGCTGCAGATAAAATGGAAGATAGCCTTACAGCTTCCGTTAAGACAAAATCTGCGATGAGTGAAATTTCCGAAAAAATTGAAATTATTAATGAAATTGCATTCCAGACAAATATTCTGGCATTGAATGCAGCTGTTGAAGCAGCCAGAGCAGGTACATACGGAAAAGGATTTGCCGTGGTTGCTGCCGAGGTAAGAAAACTAGCAGAAAAAAGTAAAATTGCCGCAGATGAAATACAGGTATTATCATCTACAAGCCTGAATTTGGCAGCTGAATCGGAAAAACTACTAACAGAAATTGTTCCTGAAGTTCAAAAAACAGCAAAATTAGTACGAAATATTACGATTGCTAACACAGAACAAAATACTGGTGCTAATCAGATAATGGCTGCAATTAACGAATTGAATAATGTTACACAACAAAACTCGGCTACTTCCGAAGAATTATCTGCTAGTGCTACTGAACTAACTGGTCAGGCAAATTCATTAAACGAACTGGTCGCTTATTTTAAGCTGAAATAATTTTTTAGAAATTTAAAAGGTAACTATTATGAAAAAACTGAATCTTTTAATTGTATTGTTCCTGTTTGTCAACATGCTACATGCACAGGACAGAATAACGGGGAAGCCTTTTGTTACACGTTCTGAGGTAATTGCTCAGCATGGTATGGCTGCTACAAGTCAGCCGTTGGCAACACAGGTTGCCCTGGATATTTTAAAATCAGGAGGTAATGCTATTGATGCGGCTATTGCAGCTAATGCACTACTAGGGCTGGTTGAACCAACAGGAAACGGTGTTGGTGGAGACCTGTTTGCTATTATATGGGATGCTAAAACGCAAAAGTTGTATGCATTAAATTCAAGCGGTTGGTCACCAAAATCATTGACTTTAGAATATTTTAAAGAAAACGGTTACAAAAAAATTCCTGCATTCGGACCTTTACCGGTTACCGTGCCTGGAACTGTAGCCGGATGGTTTGCTATGCACGATAAATTTGGCAGTATTCCGATGAAGAAGTTATTGAAACCGGCTATTGATTATGCACGTAATGGATTTCCTATGACTGAACTCATAGCATACTATATGGAGCGTAGCGGCAGATTTCTGCAAAAATTTCCGGGATTTAAGGAAACCTATATGCCCAACGGGCATACTCCACGTAAAGGTGAGCTATTTAAAAATCCTGACCTGGCAAATACATTGGAAAAAATTGCCAAAGGTGGCAGAGATGCTTTTTATAAAGGAGACATTGCGAAAACTATTGCCTCCTTTATCAAAGAACAAGGCGGGTTTTTATCTTATGAAGACTTAGCTGAATTTGAAGCCGAATGGGTAGAACCGGTCTCTACAAATTATAGAGGTTATGATGTTTGGGAAATTCCACCAAACGGACAAGGAATTGCAGCCCTGCAAATATTGAATATTTTGGAACAATTTGATATTAAAAGCATGGGCTTTGGCTCTGCTGAATATATCCACGTATTTACCGAAGCCAAAAAATTGGTTTTTGAAGACCGTGCAAAATATTATGCTGATATGAAATTTAGTAAAGTACCGGTTAAATGGCTAATTTCAAAAGAATATGCAAAACAAAGAGCTAAATTAATTGATATGAACAGGGCTTCGCGTAAATATGATGCGGGTGAGTTAGAGCAGGGCAATACCATTTATATGACGGTTGCAGATAAAGACGGAAACATGGTTTCGCTTATTCAAAGCAATTACCGAGGAATGGGTTCCGGCATGATACCCACCGGATTGGGCTTTATGTTGCAGGATAGGGGAGAGCTCTACTCATTGGAAGAAGGACACAACAATGTTTATGCACCACGCAAAAGACCTTTCCATACCATTATTCCTTCGTTTATTACCAAAGATGGTAAGCCATATATCAGCTATGGCTTAATGGGGGGAGCTATGCAACCGCAGGGGCATGCTCAGATTGTAGTAAATCTGATAGATTTTGGAATGAATTTGCAGGAAGCAGGTGATGCACCACGTATCAGACATTCCGGTTCATCGCAGCCCGATTACGGTAAAATGGAAGATCAGGGTTGGCTGGAAATGGAGAGTGGCTTTTCTTATGAAGTTATTCGCGATTTGATGCGCAAAGGACACAAAATTAAATATTCCCTTGGTGGATACGGAGGCTATCAGGCAATTATGTATGATGCCAAAAATAAAGTTTATTACGGAGCATCCGAATCGCGAAAAGATGGTCAAGCAGCAGGATATTAACCCGCAAAATTACCTTCGGTGAGGTGCTTCGCAGTTCACCGCTTTTGTTACAGTTATATTACAATACACTTACTATTAATACGTTAAGCGAGTTTTATCACAAAATAAACGCACTCAAATTTATTCGCCTTCGGCTTATGAGGCTAAAGGTTGGGTGTCGCTTGAAATTCTCTTCACGCATCTACTTCGTTACGAATTCCTTGAAATATAAAGATATGTCGGCGGAATTCGGTGCCTCGTATCTGCATAAAGAGAATTCCATGAATTATTGCGGTTAAAGTAGCCAGCACGTAGTGCTGTGAATCAAATAATACTCCTAAAACAACTGAAAGGCTCAAAAGTAAAAAACCCTCAGAAACTCTGAGGGTTTTTATTATGAAAAGTACAAAGAAATCTATTCAGCAGCTTGCTGTTCCGGCAACAAAGCATCAGTTTTTAATTTCGCAGGTTGATAAATTCCAATCAGTCCTTTTACACCAACCGTCATTACCACATTATACAAAAACAGCAAAAATGAAATTAGCAATAGTGAACCAGCCAAACCAGCTAATATCATATAAATGCTGTATTCACCTTCATAATAAATAGTTCGGCGCAGCATACCTTTTAATCCAGCCATGCCCATAAAGGCACCCATACCTACACCACCAATTAAATGCAGCCAGAAATGCCAATTAGCTAATTTTTGGCTATATAATTCAGCTCCATTGGTTAAAATAGGAAGTAAATAATAAATGGCAGAGTATAAGGTCATGGTTAAACCTACCAAAATAGCAACATGAACATGGGGACCAATAATCCATTGTGTATTGTGCAAAATGCGATTTAATCCTATATCTGCTTGTATAATTCCGGCGGGAACAGCCAAGCCAAAACCAAGTAAACCACCCAACAAAAATTTCAACGGATTAGTCATTTTAAGTGGACGTGCACTCCAAAGAGTAATTAAAGTAATAAAGAATGCCAAACCTTGCGTGATTAATTCAAAGGCTGTTACCAATTCTCCGGAAACAATTTTTAAAATTGCCGGCTGAGCCTGATCGGACAATAAATGATGTGACCAAACTGTCCATGAAACAACCATTTCTACCCAAAGTGCCAAACGGGCAATACGTGCCATATATAAATCCTTTCCGGTTATTAACATCGCTAACAAATACCAAGTTCCGGCAACAAAAATCAATACCAAACCATCTGCAATTAAGTCCAATCCCCACCAGAACCAGTTTTTGTACAATAATGCATCAATAGCCGTATTTTCCAAACTGTGTCCGAAAATGGCAGCTACCATATATACTAAAATCAAAACTCCTGTAAAAGTAATAATACCTGCATTTAAAGCAGTATCCACAGTACCTCTGGCAATTGCTGCTATAGGTAAGGAGGTTAGATTTTCTTCGCGTTTGCTTTTCTTTCTAAAAATACTTTCTTTCCATCTAAAACCTACTGCCGACCAAAACATTGCTTTACCATCCACTTTTTCGTGTCCTTCGGGGGTGTAGCTAATAGTTTTAAAAATATTGATAACAAAACACAAGGTTCCTACCATAACCAAGGCAATTCCTAAAATAAATATTGCACCACCCACAGGACCAAATTGTGAAAAATCAGCAGGTAAAGGCCAATATAATGTATATAGCGGGGCATAATGAGCTATAAAACCTGCTCCCCAGAAAGTTAATGTTCCAAATGTTACCAATATAAAGCTCCAATTTCCTAATTTAATACTCCATAAAGGTTTTTTCATTAAAAAAGGAACTAAAAACAAGAAAGCACCAAAAACAATTGAGTAGGAGGAACCAAATATCCCTACTAAAGGATGGGCTGTTAAAATAGCAAAATAGTGTTCTGCATTAATTCCCGGTATTGGAGCTATTGCGTACATACGCATAATCATTCCTTCAATAGCCGATAATCCATAGAATAAAACTCCGGTAACTACAAAACGCAAAGCCAATTTTTGCATCGGCGTTAAACCATCAGGTTTAAATAAGCCTTTTTCTCCATTTAAAAATGTATCTTTAAAACTCATAATATTCTTTTTTAGGGGTTAATAATTATTCAGTTATTACCAAAACATCTTTTAAAATCATTTTATGACCTTTAGGTCCGGAATACTCAGTTGAGCGAATTGTATATTTACCGGGTTTTTCAAACTTCCATAATAAATCATTTCTGTGTCCGGGAACTACTTGCATTTGGCAAACCATACTGTTGTCTTCCCTAAAAACACCAAAGCCGTAAGTTAAATCCTCTGTTTTAACATCAAAAAGAACCAACTCTCCAACTTTTGCGGTAAGTTTGTCTTCGGGTAGTTTAAATTCATGATCAACAATAGTGATTTCAAATGACTTGTCGGGTGTGTAATCACCTCTATTTAGGTCAATTGTTACCCAAGGGATAGTAGCACTTGTAGTGATGTGCAATGAAACCCCGATTATTGTTAAAATAATTACCAGAATAATAAAAAATTTGGTTTTTAACACTCCGGCTTTACCCTCTGAAGTTATTTTTATGCCAAACCATGCCATAAAGAGTAAAACAGCAATTGCATAGAGGGTGTATGCAATTGTTTGTCCGTTTAAAACAACTGATGAATCAATCATAATTATACATATTTAAGTTAGTAAATTAAATACACAATAATAATAACACAATAAAACCTACTCTATCAATTCTTAATTAAGGAAAAAAAGACCTTTGACAATTAAGATATTTATATCAGAATATATCTAACTAATTTTCAGGTAACTAAATTAAAAAAATAATTGAATTATACAAATGACAATTATCAGGTTTTAAGCAATGATGCTAAATAACATTTTAAAAACAATACAATTAATTTGGATATTACCACAAATAGGGCTTTTGTCATTCAGGTGACAAAATTATGCTGTAAAGCATTGTACTTTTGTCCTAGATAATTTTGTAAAACCAAAAAATGAAAGAAATGAAAAATTTAGTAAGTATTTTAACAATCGTAATGGTATTTATGTTTACATCCTATACAGTAAATGCTCAATGTGATGAGAACACATCAGCAAAAAAACACAGTAAATCGGAATGCACAACTGCATCAGCAAAGGTGGCTGCAATAAAATTTCATGCAGATTATTGCGGAGCATGTAAAAAATTAGAACCCAAAATCTCGGAATTAAAAAAGGAATATAAAGACAAGGGAGTAGCTTTTGTAGTATTTGATTTTACTGATGATGCCAGCAAGCAAAAAACTCAGGAAATGGCTAAGGCAGAAGGTTTGGAAACTGTATTGAACTCGTATAAAGGTACCGGATTTATTGTTCTTTATGATTTGGAGAGTAAAAAAGTAATCGGAAAATTGAAAAATTCACAAAATGTAGATGAAATGGAGGCTAAAATTAATGCATTCTTATAAAATAATTTAAGTATAAAGATTTAAATATTGCAGCAGGTTTGCGGCAGATATTCCGGGATCAGGCTCCTTACATCTGCCCTTACCTGTTAAAAAAATCCTTCCAAGCAAGTACCTTTTAATTTTATTAACAAAACACATGAATTATTCGCTCTGTATTAGTCCGACATGCCCAAATTGTATCTCCGTTTTAAAAAGTTTAAATGAAATGAAGATTTCCATAAACATAAAAAATATTGAAAAGCAAAAAAATACTGTTTCATAGTCGTTATATATTTAATAAATGTTATTTTATCTAGTTGACTATTATTTGTTATATTAAGTCATTTGTATTTA
>JALWNR010000150.1 GCA_027083715.1 Bacteroidales bacterium | reverse complement strand
TTCTTTGTTTAATACAAAGATATAATTGTTTTTGAGAATTTAAACAAAAGGTTACCATTTGCCCAGGGAAATCGCTTTTTGATTTTTTGAAAAAAACCGTAGATTTGACGTATTTTAGCCCATGATATAAATCGGTTACGTGCATGAGTAGTGGCGGGGTTTTCCGCACTTACTTTCATTTTTTGCACTGCCGTTTGTTTTATTCATATTTGCTTCATTCTGGGCACTTCGTGCCGAATGAAGGCTATTTATTAGCTACTGCCATTTTATTCATTCAATCGTGTTTCAATATCCATACGTTGATGTAGAATCCTGATGATTTCAATTTCATCATTCTTCCTGTTAATCTTATAGAAAATGAAATGTGATTTTATTTGATAACGAAAATATCCTTTCCTCACTTTACTATAATCTTTTCCTGACTTTGGGTTTTTAGCGAGATATTCTATTTCATCCATTATCAAATTGAAATATCTGTCAGCCTGTTCTATCGACCATTTCTCAATTGTGTAAAGCCAAATATTTTCAATATCTCGACTTGCTTCTTGACTGATTTTATATTTCATTATTCAGCTAAATATTCTTGATGAAGTTTTTTTAAAAAAGAGTTTCGGTCAAAATCTTTTATAAAACCTGATTTTTCACCTTTTTTCAGCTCTTTTATAAGTTCATCCTTTTTAAATTCTTCATATTCAAGTATTCTCAATGCAGCTCTCACAACTTCACTTGCAGAAGAATATTTTCCTGATTTAACTTGTTGATTAATGAAATTATTGAAATAATCTCCTAACAAAATTGATGTATTTTTTGCCATAACTTATGATTTGACACAAAGATACCAATTCTTGGTATAGCTTCAAAATAAATTCTCAGATTTCTTTCGAATAGTTTGTAGCTAACATGGATATATTGTCAAAATAAGAACAAAATGCCATAGGCATAAAACCAAGATGAGTACCATACCTACGGTATTTAATAAAACAATATGCTAAAACCACCGGATTTATACCGATTGGTTATTTGTAACAGAAAAAATTTCGGACCAATAATCCACCGGCATAATACCTGTTTCTTTTATTTTTTATTAGTAGTACATCCGGTGCTAAATTATATCAGTCCTACGGACTTATCTTAACATATACATTTTTTAAAAGCGATTGCCCTGAGCGTGTGTCAGGCATATTAGAAGCAGCTAAGCCAGTAAATTATCAATAAACAGCTTTAAATAATTCAGGTTCAACCAAATCAGTCAATCGAACATCAATAATTTTATTAATCATATTCGGTTCATAATCTACTTCAACTTTCAGGTAATTTTCAGTGAAACCGTACATTTTTCCTTGTTTGTTTTTTGACTCAAAAAGTACTTTATGTTGCGTATTTAGATTTTTTTGATAAAAATTACGATGTTTTTCCTCTGATAATTGATGTAAAAGTTTACTGCGCGAAGCGATTATTTTTGTAGTGTTTTTTTCACTCATTTCAGCACTTTCCGTTCCGGGACGTACCGAATAGGAAAAAACATGCAAAAAAGAAACATCTAATCCGGTGAGAAAATCATAAGTTTCACGGTATAATTCATCAGTTTCGCCAGGAAAACCAACAATCACATCTACACCGATAAATGCATCAGGAATTAACTCTTTAATTTTATAAATACGATTGGCAAAGCGCTCGCGATTATATCTACGTTTCATTTTTTTAAGTATCACATTTGAACCACTTTGCAATGGAATATGAAAATGCGGTAAAAACTTTGACGATTTTGCGGTAAATTCAATAATTTCATCGCTTAATAAGTTTGGTTCTATGGATGAGATTCGATACCGCTCAATACCTTCTACTTTATCCAGTTCCTTTATTAACCCATAAAAATTTTCATTTGTAGATTTCCCAAAATCACCGATATTTACACCTGTAAGAATAATTTCTTTATAACCTTTTGTTGCAATTTCTTTTGCTAAGGCAACAGTTTGTTCAATATTTTGATTTCTACTTTTACCGCGTGCTTTTGGTATTGTGCAATAAGTACAGGGATAATCGCAACCATCTTGGACTTTCAAAAATGAACGTGTTCTATCTCCTGAAGAATATGCCGCATCGAAAGTTTCTATTTCGTTAATCTCGCAAGAATGATAAATCGGCTTATGCTCCCGCTCATATTGTTCAATAAAATTGAATAATTTTTGTTTTTCATTAGCCCCTAAAACAATATCTACTCCGGGAATGTTAGAAACTTCGCCGGGTTTCAATTGCGCGTAACAACCAACCACAGCTACAATGGCATCGGGATTTTGACGTATGATTTTCTTTACCGCTTGGCGACATTTTTTATCGGCTTGTTCGGTTACCGTACAAGTATTTATAATATAAATATCGGCTTTTTCTGTAAAGCGTACACGCTGATAGTCTTTTTCTGTAAAATCACGCGCAATGGTTGATGTCTCTGAAAAATTCAGCTTGCAACCTAAGGTTTGAAATGCTACTTTTTTATTATTTTGCTCCATTTTTAATCTAAAAGGCTGCAAAATTAATGAATTAAACCAAAAAAAGCGATGCTTATTTAGAATAAATCCAAATGATTAATTTTACGAACAAAAATTAAGTATTTATTTTATTCTTGAGTCCGTATAAAAATAAATTCACAGTATTCTGTATCCTGCATTAATAATTTTCTTGACCTGCTACTATTTATGCTACTTCTCCATTTACAAAAACCTTAAGAATACTACTTTTTTAACTTTTCCTTGAATTTTTTGTATTCCAAACGTACAATTCCGTCAGCCAGTCCAATTTTCGGAACATGAATAATACCAGCGCCGGCTTTTTTCATGACCTTAATAAATAATTCAGAAGCGGGAATGATAACATCAGCCCTATCTGGATTGAAACCGAGTATTTTCATTCTATCTTCATAAGAATAAGATTTAATTTCCTGATAGATTTGTTTTAGTTCATTAAAATATAAACCTTTACCTTCGGGTTTTTGTGAAAATTTATATATTTTATTGATATTACCACCCGAACCGATAACTTTTAAATCTTCGTATTCGTCTTTTATGTCTGCAAGCCAATGGTCAAGCTCTTCCCATTCACCCTTTGGAACTTTATTTTTCAGTATCCTTAAAGTACCTAATTTAAAAGAGCGTGCTTTAACAGTTTTTCCATCAATAAAATAAGTAATTTCAGTACTACCACCACCTACATCCACATATAACCAATTTTTGTTGGTAGAAAGTAGTTTTTTAATTTGTGTTTGGCGAATAATTTCTGCTTCTTCTTGTCCTGTAATCAGTTCAATTATAATTCCAGTTTCTTTGTAAATCAAATCAATTAATTTTGCTCCGTTAGCAGCTTCACGCATTGCTGATGTAGCACAAGCACGATAGCGTACAACATCATTTGCTTTCATCAATAAATCAAAAGCTCTGATAATTCTGATTAAACTACGAGCACGCTTTTTTTTAATTTTACCAAATTCAAAAACATCTTCACCTAAGCGGATAGGCATACGAAACAATGCAGCCTTTTTAAACCAAGTTTCTCCATCATCTTCAATTACATTTGCAAACAGCAAACGCATTGCATTTGTTCCAATATCTATAGCTGCAAATTTTAATATATCCATAAATAATGAAATTAAATTTATAACAAATCACTCGCTAAATCAGCCAAATAGCTCCTTTCTCCTTTTATTAAGTTGATATGTGCAAAAATATCCTGACCTTTCATTCTATCCGACATATAAGTTAACCCATTCGATTTATCATCCAAATAAGGAGAATCAATTTGCTCAATATCTCCGGTAAAAACTAATTTTGTACCTTCGCCTGCCCGTGTAATAATGGTTTTTATTTCATGTGGGGTCAAATTTTGAGCTTCATCTACAATAAAAAATACATTGGATAAACTTCTTCCGCGAATATAGGGTAATGGGGTGATAATTAATTTTTCATCTTCAACCATTTCATCAATACGCGCATAATTTTTACTGTTTTTACCATATCGGTTTTTAATAAAATTCAGGTTATCAAATAAGGGTTGCATATAGGGTCCTACTTTTTCTTTGGCACTTCCGGGTAAATAGCCTAAATCCTTATCGGCTAATGCCATAATAGGTCGTGCCAGATAAATTTGTTCATAATTTTTTCGCTGTTGTAATGCTGCTGCCAGAGCCAATAAAGTTTTTCCTGTACCTGCTTTACCGGTTAATGAAACCAGTTTAATTTCAGGACGTAACAATGCATCCAGAGCAAAAGCTTGTTCTGCATTTCTGGGTACAATACCTGCTGCTTTTTCTTTTTCCACACGTGAAACCGTTCTTTCAAAGGGGTTGTAATGAGCCAAAGCACTTGATTTTTCATTTTTAAGAATAAAGTATTGATTAGGCATAATTTCTTCACCAAATTCAAATTCTTCAACCGGAATACCCTCTTGATTTTTATACAAGCGTGCAATCAAAGCCGGATCAGCTTTGTCATAAGTCTTTATTCCTTTTTGAATTTTTTCTAAACTCCGCACCTTACCGGTTTGATAATCTTGTGCTAATAAGCCTAATGATTTTGCTTTTAGGCGAAGGTTGATGTCTTTACTCACCACATAAGTTTGTTTATCGGGATGTGTATTTTTAACAAACTCTGTTATTGCCAAAATACGATTATCAGCATTGCGCTCGGTAAACGATTCAGCCAATTGCTCCGAAAATGCTTTTCCCGTTTCAATGTATAATTTTCCTTTTCCTTCGCCCAAAGAAACACCTTCGTGAAATAAAGCTTCACCTGAAAGTTTATCCAATTCACGCATAAATTCACGTGCCTGAAAATTTATTTGATTATTGCCTTTTTTAAACTTATCTAATTCTTCCAAAACTACAATGGGAATAACTATATCGTGCTCATCAAAATGATAGATACAACGGTGGTCATGGAGTACCACATTGGTATCCAAAACAAATATTTTTTCTTTCTGTTCCATAATTTTCAGTATTAAATTTTAAACAAGATACAAATTTTCTTTTTTTCAAAAGAGAATATTGGATAGTTTTGCTAAAAATATTTTTACATTTTAAAATGAACTATTCTCAAACTCTTGAATACTTGTTTAATAGCCTGCCGATGTATCAGCGTCAGGGGAAAGCTGCCTATAAAGCTAATCTTGATAATACACATGCTTTGGATGAACATTTTGGGCATCCGCACCAAAGATTTAAGAGCATACATATTGCCGGCACCAACGGAAAAGGCTCTGTATCACATATGTTGGCATCTGTATTGCAAGAAGCAGGCTACAAAACAGGACTTTACACATCACCTCATCTGAAAGATTTCAGAGAACGTATAAAAATTAACGGTAAAGAAATTTCGGAAAACTATGTAGTAAAATTTGTGGAAGAAAACTTTGTTTTTTTTAATAAGCTGAAACCTTCCTTTTTTGAAATGACCGTTGCTTTGGCTTTTCAGTATTTTGCCGATGAAAAAGTAGATGTAGCCCTTATTGAAGTAGGTATGGGCGGCAGGCTGGATTCAACAAATATTATCACTTCTGAACTATCGGTAATTACCAACATCAGTAAAGACCACACACAATTTTTGGGTGATACGATTGAAAAAATTGCCGAAGAAAAAGCAGGAATTATAAAAAAAGCCGTTCCGGTAATCATCGGCGAAAGCCAAACGGAAAGCAAATCGGTATTTATTCAAAAAACAAAAGAGTTGTCTGCGCCAATCTATTTTGCCAATGAACACTTCCGTATTGATTATGCTTTACAAACCATTGACGAAAAACAAAGTTTCAATGTATATAAAGCGGATAATTTGGTATATCCTGATTTGAAGATTGATTTATTAGGAATGTATCAAAAAAAGAATTTAATCACTACACTACAAGCCATTGAGATTTTAAAAGAAAAATTTAATATAGATAAAGAACATATTTATCAAGGATTATCAAATATTCAAAAAAATACAGGCTTAAAAGGTCGCTGGCAAATCATCGGGCATAATCCACGTATTGTTTGCGATACGGGACATAACGAAGCCGGTATTAAAGAAGTGATACATCAGATAGAAAATACTCCTTACCGCAAGTTATATATGATAATTGGCGTGGTAAACGATAAAAATATTGATACTGTTTTAAGCCTTTTTCCAAAAAATGCTGAATACATTTTTACAAAAGCAAATATTCCGCGTGCACTGGATGCAAATGAATTAGCCGAAAAAGCAAAACAATTTGGTTTAAAAGGCACGGTAATCTCCAAAGTTTCCGATGCACTCAAGGCAGCCAAAGCAAAAGCCGAAGCACCGGATATGATTTTTGTAGGCGGAAGTACTTTTGTAGTGGCAGAGGTGGTATCTTAACCGCAATAATTCAATCATATTTATTAAAAAACACTTTAAACTCAACTTGCTTTAAGTCTGGTTGTATCCATCCTTTTTATTAATGCCCTATTGTTGGCACTCAATGCAATTAATTCTAGTCTTTGCATTAAGTCGGGAAATTCTGAAAGGCGGGTTTCAATTGTATCAATATCAAAGTTTTTAATACTCTCTGATAGTTCTTCTATATACTTGTTTACTATTTGTATATTGAAATTTTTACTCTGCTCGCGCAATTTATTTACAAAATTTTTAATATCATAAATAATAAACTCACCTTTTACTTTCTCCCAATGTTTTAGTAATTGCTCCTTATTCTCATTTATAAATAATTTAATATTTTTTTTATCAGAATCTGATAGTTTACTTTTAATAAATACCTTAGACTTACTATTATCATTTAATTTATCAAAGGGTAAGAATTTCATTAACACTTTATAGATTTCGGTTTTACTGGCAGGTTTTCTTAATAAACCATCAAATAATTCATAAATTTTATTTTCCTGATAT
>JALWNR010000149.1 GCA_027083715.1 Bacteroidales bacterium | reverse complement strand
ATAATGTTAAGCAATCAATAAATAACTATAAAATATTTATTTTAAGAGACTTGCTCCATACTCATAGCGCTGTAGATCTACCTTACAGAAATACTGTGATACGCTTGAAAATTGAGAACAAAGCTTTTGATGAAGCTGTTGCCGGAGAATTTATAATTACCACAGCAAACAAAGATAATTCAGGGAATTATTATGCTGCCGGATATATAAAGCAAAAAAATCCGGGAGTTTCTGCTTTTATTCTGAAAACAAACAAATTAGAAAATATTGAATGGCTAAAAATATATCCTGTAAGTGCAAGTTCCGATGATTATGGTTCGTTTGTTCAAGCAACTGAAACAGGCTGCGAACTTTTGGTTACCTCAATAAAAGGCAGCCAAATTAAAAACCGGATTTTCCGTTTAGACCAAACAGGAAAATTATTAAGCAAAAAAGATATTTCGGTTGCTTTGATACCCCGCTATTTTAATTTTGACGAAATTAATCAAAATTATTTAATTGCTTTTAAAGGTACAACTATTGATGATTTTGAAAGCTTATCGGATAATTTGGTGATAACCAGATACAATAGTGATTTTTCGGAAGACTGGACTTCACTTTTAAATATTAAGGGAAATTTGGTAAATATCCTGAAAATGAACCGATCGTATTTTATAATTACTAATTTTTCAAAATATGCAGCCGGAAGTAAAATATTATCAAGTAAAGCAGGCCTTGAAAAAGAACAAACCAACGCGTTGCTATTTGTTTTGGACGAAAGCGGGCAAATTGAAAAAACTATTCCTTATGAATCTTCTAATGCTTATTTTATTGCAAAGGCTTATAAATTAAATAGTAATACGATTAACTTATTTGGTTTTAAACAACCTTTACTGAGTATTCGTACTGCTAAAAAAGATAGTTTTTTAAAACCCCTATATCTTTTAATTCATTCTGATGGCAAAATTTATTATGATAACTGGTAAACAATAAACAGGGTTTTATACAGGAAAATATAAATATTTATAAAAAACAGCATGACAATACGCAATAAATTGGGTATCTTCATGCCCTAAAATAGATAATACACTGTGAAGTACTTTTTTTCCATATTGTTTTCTTTTTTAATTCTTTTTCCGAATAATATATCGGGACAAATTAAAAATAAAGGAGAGCTTTTTGTCTTAAATTATTACCGAAAAGATTATAAAGCAGCCAAGCAAAACTGGGCTGTTTTACAAGACAAACTGGGTGTAATGTATTTTGGAAATACAAGGGGAGTTTTAACTTTTGACGGACACAATTGGAAATTAATTCCTGTAAAGAATAATTCCTTGGCAAGATCGCTTGCTATTGATACCAAAGGTCGAATTTATGTAGGTGCCCGAAAAGAGTTTGGCTACCTGAAAGCCGATAGCTTAGGCAATGTAAATTATCATTCATTAAAGGATAAAATACCTGATAAAGAGCTTAGTTTTAAAGATATAGGACGTATATTTATTATTGACAATGATGTTTATTACATTAGTAAAGGAGTAATTTTTAAATATGCAACGGATAAGGATAGTTTGGAACTTATAAAAAACAAAAATCTGTTACAAGTTTATGTTGCCAATAAACGCATTTTTGTAAATGAAAAAAATTTGGGTTTAAGCGAATATAAAAATGGAAAATTTGAATTATTACCCGAAGGGACTCTTCTGAAAAATAAAAGTATAAGAGCCATTATTGTGTATAATGACAAATATTTAATCAGTACTTTAGAGAATAAATTTTATATTTTTGATAATCACATAGTAAAAAAAATACAGACACGTACCGATGATTTTCTTGGTGGAAAAAAAGTGATGGCTTGCATTCGTTTAAAAAACGGATATTTTGCAATAGGTACCTTTTCTTCGGGATTACTTATTACAGATGCTCATTTTAAACCCATTCAGTATGTAACTACACAAAACGGGCTACAAAATAATGGTATTAGTGCAATTTATGAAGATAACCGGCAAAATATTTGGCTTAGTTTAAGTAATGGAATTTCGGAAGTTTTAAGCAGTTTACCTCTTAGTTATTATAATAAGGATTACGGCTTGAGCGGAACCGTTTATTCTGCAAAAGTTTTTAATAATAAACTTTATCTTGCTACATCAAAGGGAGCTTTTGAGCGAACATTAAGTGAATATGAATCACCAATTAATAAAATGCTTTTTAAAATGATTGGTGAACCGGCTCAGGTATTTAACATAGATACTGTATTTACAAAAGTACTTATTGCACATAATTTAGGAATTAGAGTATTTGATAAAAATAAACTCAAAGATTTAAAAATAGATAAAATACCTGTTTATACATTTTTGCGTATAAAAGGGCACCCTGATAAGGTAATTGCAGGAACACGAAGAGGATTAATGCTATTACAGTTTAAAGCAAAAAAAATAAGTAAATGGAAAAAACATCTTAATAAGAAAAATACTGAAATTAAAGGTGAATTTGTATTCCTCAGATATATTAAAGGGATTAACGAACGATGCCGGCATATTATAATTGATGAAAATAATGATATTTGGCTTGAAAATCCCGAAAAAGGCATTGCAAAAATAGTATTAAATGATGAGCTGGACAGTGCTGCCATTAATTGGTATGGTGCGGGTAAAGGAATATCAAATATAAAAAATAATCATGTTTTTATAATTGATAAATCGATTGTTGTATCTACTCCTGACGGATTGTATAAATATGTTGCAAGAAAAAATCGATTTAAAAAGGATAATACTCTAAGCGAACTGTTTGATGAAAATGCTAAAATAGAAGAGCTAGTACAAGACCACAAAGGAAATATCTGGTTTAAACAAAAACGAAAATTACGAATCTCTGATAATGAAGAGGTTTATGAAATGGGTGTTTTACAAAAACAAACAGACGGAACTTATTATCAAACAAAAGCACCATTTTATAAACTTCGAAACAATGTTTATTCTATTTCGCCAATTAATGATTACGAAGTAATCATTGGGAATGAAATTGGCTTTACACATTATGATGCAAGGATAGAAAAAGATCACTATAAAACCTATTACACCATCCTAAACGAAGTTAAGTTTGTAGCCAATGATTCGGTAATTTTTGCAGGAACTTACATGGATTCATTGGGTTATATGAGCTTATATCAGCCCGAATACTTAATTGAACAAATTCCTTACCGCCTGAACGATATTCGTTTTTCGTTTACTGCATTGTTTTATGAGGATTTTGAAAATACTCAATTTAAATTTTTTCTGGAAGGATATGATAAAGATTGGTCTGATTGGCGAAAAGTAAATTATAAGGAATATTCAAACCTGCAGGAAGGAGACTACACTTTTATGGTGAAAGCCAGTAATATTTACGGAGCAGAGAGTGTAACGGCTACCTATAAGTTTACTATTCTACCACCTTGGTATCGAACATTTTGGGCTTTTGTTCTTTATGTAATACTGGCTGCTTTAATGATTTGGGGTATTGTTCGTCTGAGTGTAATGCGTTTGCGTAAGCAAAAAGAATACCTGGAAGTGCTGGTTCAGAAACGTACGGCAGAAATAAACAGGGCAAAAGAAAAAATAGAAGAAACGAACGAAATGCTTCAAAAATCAAACGAAGAAATTAAAGAAAAAAATAAAAATATTACTGCCAGTATTACTTATGCAAAGCGAATACAGGAAGCAATGTTACCCTTTAAAGAAAAAATCAGTAAATCATTGAGCCGTTATTTTATATTATTTAAACCACGTGATATTGTAAGTGGTGATTTTTATTGGTTTGCTGAAAAAAATGGAAAAATTATCATTACAGCAGTAGATTGTACCGGTCATGGAGTGCCCGGAGCTTTTATGAGTATGATTGGTAGCGAAATTCTTACCACAATTGTAAATCAAGGCATTACCAAACCTTCTGAAATTCTTGATTTAAAAAACAAATATGTACAAAAAGCTTTAAAACAAGACCAAACAGATAATCAGGACGGTATGGATATGGCTTTGTGTACTATTGATAAAGCCACTAAAACTGTTGAATATGCCGGTGCCAGAAATCCGTTGATTTATATTAAAAACGGTGAACTTTTCCATATAAAAGCAGATAAACAAGGAATTGGCGGTAAAAAAACAAATTTGGAACAATCTTTTACCAATCATGTAATATCTTATGCCGATACCGAAACCTACTTTTATATTTTTTCTGATGGTTTCCAGGATCAATTTGGAGGCCCCAAAAACAGAAAATTCATGATTAAACGTATGAAAGAATTGTTTTTGGAACATCATCAAAAACCTATGAACGAACAAGAAAAAATTTACAATTACACGATTGAAAACTGGATGAAAGATGTAGAACAAACAGACGATATTATTGTAATTGGCTTTGCCTTAGGTCCCGAAGATTAAAAAAGCAGCTTATGTTTTTTTAAACTTTAGGAAAATCTTAATTATCCACCTAACAATATCCGGAATTTAATATTTTTTTATGAAAATTGTTTCTTATTTTCGTAAAAAGAAACAAAAGATACTTTGTAGTATATTCCGGTATGAATTATATATTGATTATAGGTACATTTGAGGCTTTTTTTTTGATTTTACTGCTTCTGAGTAAACGTAACAAATCACTTCCTGATTTGTTTCTGGGAATCATGTTAAGCTTATTGGCATTGAGTATTTTTATGACCTATCTGGAATTACATAATGCACAAAACAACTATCCTTTTCCGCAGATTATAAACACCAACTGGTTAGTTATGTTTTTACACGGGCCCGCACTATGGTTTTATATAAAATCTCAATCATCTCCAGATTTCCGGTTTAAGACAACTTATTTGCTGCATTTTGTTCCTTTTTTAGTGTTTACAACACTTCATTATTTTAATTACATCAGTTTGCCAGCACTTGAAAAAATACAAATAGCTAAAAATGAAACATTTAAAGAACAAATTTTTTATAAGATAACAGTACTCTCTATTGGTCTATCCACGATTACCTATAATATCTGGGCATTAAAATTAATACATAAACGACACCGGAATTTATTGCTTAATTTTTCGAAAATTGAAGATATAGACCTGAACTGGCTGCGGGTTTTAACCATTGCATCACTATTTGTTTTTGTTTTAAATCATGTATTATTTAACTTAAATTTGATTTTTGAATATTCTTCGCATAAGATTTTATCACTGGTATCTTATAGTTTTGCTTCTGTTTATGTATTATTTCTGGGCTTTTTTGGTCTGAAACAAAAAAATGTATTCATAACAGTGCCATATGTTGCTGAATTAAAAAAAGCTGAAAAACAAATTCCAAAAGAAGAAAGTGCGTTCATCGAAAATTTTTTGATGTTTATGAAAAACGAAAAACCTTTTTTAGATCCCGAATTAAATATCTCAAAATTAAGTAAACTTCTTAGCGTTAAAACAGAGTACCTCTCAGAAATACTCAACACGCACCTTCACCAAACTTTTTTTGACTTTATTAATAAATATCGTATTGAAGAGTTTAAAAAACAATATTCTGATGAAAAGAATAAAAATTTTTCAATAGTTGGTATTGCATACAATTGCGGCTTTAACTCCAAGGCATCTTTTTACCGTGCATTTAAAAAGTTTGAAAAAACCACTCCATCAGGCTATCTGAGAAAAGTCTCATAAAAAAGTGAGACTGAAACTTCTCTAAAATGCGACTCCTAAACTACTAAATGAGCACCCGAAAGCTTTGATTTAAACTAATTTTGTTCCAGAAATTCCTCTTTCCGGAAATCGAAGCTTTACATTTTTTAACAAAATATATTTCCGGACGAATAATTTGATAATGAAAATAAATAATTGATTTTAAACAAGTAGTTTATGAAAAAAGTAGCGATTTTAATTTTAGCAGTATTAGTTTTCAATACTTTATCTGCATGTACCTGTTTTTCGTTTAAGGATAAAAACGGAAATATTGTTTTTGGAAGAAATTTTGATTTTCCGGTTGGCATAGGGCATATAGAGATAAACAAAAGAAATATGCAAAAAACAGCTTTTCAAAGCGTTCCCGAAAAATCACTTGTATGGATTTCGAAATACGGAAGTATTACTTTTAACCAGATAGGGAGGGAATTTCCTTACGGAGGAATGAACGAAGCAGGTTTAGTTATTGAACAAATGTGGCTTGAAGAAACCCAATATCCTATGCCGGATAAGAGATATGGAATCACTGAACTTCAATGGATTCAGTATCAGCTTGATAATTCAGCTACGATACAAGATGTTATTGCCAGCGACAGCTTAATTCGTATATCAAATACGTCGGTTGCTAAAATCCATTTTCTGATAGCGGATGCAGCGGGGAATGTTGCAGTTATTGAATTTATTAAGGGTAAAATGCTGGTACACCAAAAGGAGCAACTTCCTTTTCCTGTGCTGACTAACTGTCCGTATGATGTTTCTTTAAAATTTAAAGAAAGTATTGAAAAAAAAGAAAATAAAGAATTTAGTGAATGGACAAAAAACTCATCAGGACGCTTTGTTAAAGCAACATCGATGATTAATAATTATTCGGGGATAAAAAATATTATTGATTACTCCTTCTCTGTTCTTGATAGTGTTGCACAAACCGGTAGTACTCAGTGGAGTATTGTTTATAATATCAGCATGAAAGAAATACATTTCAAGACAAAAGATAACGCACTGATACAAAAATTAGCACTCAAAGATTTTGATTTTTCATGTAACAGTCCGGGTATTTTTGTTTCAATTTCTGATACGATTAAAGGTATCAGAAGTTTTCAGGAAACAAGCTATAAATCAAATTACCTTTTGCAAAAATATGTAGTTTCAAAGGTAGAGTTTTTAAAAAACACCATTACTAATGAACAAATTGTTGCAATAGCAAAATATCCGGAAACTGTTTTTTGTTCCGGTAATAAAGAGTTGCATTAAAAAATAACCAAAGTATTTTGTTAAAATATTATCAGATA
>JALWNR010000148.1 GCA_027083715.1 Bacteroidales bacterium | reverse complement strand
AATTTGCATTTACCAAAGGCATAAGTTAATTTTGTGTGGAAGAAATTGCATTATTTTAAAAACAGCTATTATTAATTTAAACCTAAATTCTTATGCAAAAAATTAGTTTAATTATCTTTTTTCTTTTTTGCACATACTCAATATATGCGCAAAAGGAAATAACAGGTACTGTTAGCTCCGCCGACAACGGAGAAACATTGCCCGGTGTATCAGTTATGGTAAAAGGTACTCAAAATGGTACAATTACCGATCTAAACGGTTCGTATAAAATTACGGCAACAAATAAAGATGTATTAATATTCTCGTTCCTCGGGTACAAAAAACAAGAAGTTGCCGTAGGAGAACAAACCGTTATTGATGTAAAACTGCAAATTGAAGAAACCGGACTGGACGAAATTGTAGTTGTAGGTTACGGGACTCAAAGAAAAAACGATTTAACGGGTGCTGTATCAACAGTTAACATGGAAGATCTGGACAGAAGACAAGTTAGTACGATTGACCAAGCTCTTCAAGGACAGGTTGCAGGGGTTGATGTAACTGTAAACTCCGGAACACCGGGTGGAGGCATCATGGTTCGTGTGCGTGGTATTGGTACTTTAAATGATGCATCACCATTATACGTTGTTGATGGTATGATGGTTGATGATATTGATTTTATCAATGCAAACGACATCGAATCGATGCAAGTTTTAAAAGATGCTTCTGCCACTGCAATTTACGGTTCACGTGGTTCAAACGGTGTGGTTATTATCACCACTAAAAACGGTAGCGAAAAAGCAGCTCAAATTACTTTTAATTCTTATTACGGTATTCAAAATTTTTGGCGTGCAGCTCCGGTAGCTAACTCAGAACAATGGGCTATTTTAAACAACGAAGCAAGAAATGCTGCAGGAATGACTCCACACCCCGGACTTGCAGACCCTGCATCACTACCAACAACCGATTGGTTTAGTGAAATCTCAAATAAAAATGCATCCATTCAAAATTATGATCTTTCCGTTAGTGGAGGTAATGAAATAAGCAGCTATTTTATTAGTGCTGCTTATTTAAACCAGGAAGGTATTGTTCAAAAATCCGATTTTGAACGTTATTCATTTCGTTTAAATACATCACACAAACCTCGAAAATGGGTTACAATAGGACAAAATCTTTCCCTGGTTAAAACAAAACAGAATACCATTTACGAAGAAGATGAATGGACAAATATTCTAATCAGTGCCATGAATATGGACCCAGTTACTCCAGTCAAAAATGATGACGGAACTTATGCAGAAGGAATCTATAATGATATAAACAATCCTGTAGCCGATTTGGAATATACCAATGATGAATATACTCAATATCGAACACTTGGAAATATTTATCTTGATTTCCAACTCATAGAAGGTTTGAATTTTAAAACCAATTACTCATTAGAATATGCATTTGGTGTTAACGATGTATTTGACCCACAATACTATGTAAGTCCTACACAACAAAATCCGGTTAGTTCGGTAAGTAAAAACAATGACAGCCGGTTTATTCAACAATGGTCTAATACATTGACTTATAAGAAATCATTTGGTGAACATAACTTGACAGCATTAATCGGACAAGAGATTTACAGTCAGCATTATGCTTGGGATGGTGTAACAGCAAATAATATCCCTTCCAACGACCCGAATATTCGCTATATCAGTAATGCAAGCGGTGCAAATCAAGCAAATGCTTACGGAAGCATTTATGATGTTCGTCAACTTTCTATTTTAGCAAGAGTAAACTACGATTTTAAAAACAAGTATTTGGTAACTGTTAACTTCAGAGCCGATGCATCTTCAAAATTTTCCGAAAAAAATCGCTGGGGATATTTCCCTTCATTCTCTGCAGGTTGGAAAATCTCGGAAGAAGATTTTCTGAACAATGTAGATTGGTTAAGCAATCTTAAATTACGTGCCGGTTGGGGACAAATCGGTAACCAAGGTAGTGTACCTGCTTACCAAAATGTTACTACTGCAACAACCGGACAAAACTATACTTGGGGAGGACAACTAATATCCGGCTCGGCATTTTTAAGCTCCGGAAATGATGAAATAAAATGGGAAACATCTACAACAACCAATGTAGGTCTTGATTTTGGTTTTTTCCAAGGCAAATTAGAAGGTTCTGCCGAATATTTTGTTAAAACCACATCAGATATGTTATTGCAGGTTCCTGTTCCTGGACAATCCGGTTTGCAAGAAGCACCATGGCAAAATGCCGGTGAAATGCAAAACTCGGGATTTGAGTTTTCGTTAAATTACAGAAATATGGACAATGCCTTCAAGTATTTCATTGGCGCAATTTTTACAACTATTAAAAACGAAGTTTTAAGTTTAGGTAACGGAAACGAATTTATCGATGGTTCGCCTTTTAGAGGAACCGGTTATGTAACAAGAACAGTTGTCGGACAGCCTATCGCACAATTTTACGGATATAAAACCGATGGATTATTCCAAAATTGGGATGAAGTAAATGCTCAAACAGCACAGGTTGGTGTAGCACCCGGAGATGTTCGCTATGTAGATGCAGATGGCGATGGTGAATTGGATTTAATGTTTTTAGGAAGTCCTTTACCTGATTTTACCTATTCGGCAAATGTAAATCTAATGTATAAAGGTTTCGATTTAAATATTGTGCTTCAAGGTGTTCATGGAAATAAAATTTTCAATGGAACCGCATTCTACAACAGGTCATCATCTGCTTATTGGAACCTAAATGTAGATATGCTTAACCGCTGGACAGGAGAAGGTAGCCAAACAGATGCACACTATCCGCGCATGAATGCCATGGATGTAAATAATTCATTAACATCCGACCGGTTTATCGAAGATGGATCTTATTTACGCTTTAAAACAGTGCAACTGGGGTATACTTTACCCGAAAACTTAGTTAACAATATTAAATTACGTGTATATTTTAATGCTCAAAACTTGTTTACATTTACAAAATATACCGGTTTAGATCCTGAAATCGGAAATGGTTCTTACGGAACTTTAGACATTGGCGTAGATCGTGCATTTTATCCGCAAGCACGTTTATACAGTTTAGGTGTTAATTTAACGTTTTAATTCACAAAAAAATATTAAGATATGAAAAATAAAATCTTTTTAATCATATTATCCTCTGTACTGGTATTGACACAGTCATGCAGTAACTTTTTGGATACCCCGGCGCCAAACTTATCTGATGTCGTATATTTTAGCAGTGATGCTGCTGCAATAACTGCTTTGGCAGGTGCTTACGACCCAATGGCTTGGTACGGAGATATGCAGTTAGATGATTGGGCTATTGGTGATGTTGTATCGGATGATGCTGAAAAAGGCGGTGAAAACGAAGGTGACCAACCCGATATTCAAGCTCTGGCTACTTTTACAGCAAATGCAGAAAACAGTGTTATACAAGGCAGATGGCAGATACGCTATATTGGTATAAATCGTACGAATAAATTAATAGAAGGTGTAACAGATAATGAAAACATTAGTGCAAATGTTCGTAAAAGAGTAATTGCCGAAGCGAAATTTTTAAGAGCTTTCTATATGTTTGAATTAGTAAAAGTTTTCGGTGGTGTACCTATTGTAACCGAAGTTCTATCGCCATCAGAATTTACATCACCCAGAAATACAGAAGAAGAATGCTGGGCACAAATTGAAAAAGACTTAACAGAAGCAGCAGCAGACTTACCTAAGAAAAGCCAATTACCGGCTGAAGAACTTGGTAGAGCAACATGGGGTGCTGCCACAGCTTTATTGACAAAAGCATATATTTTTCAAGAAAAATGGGATGCTGCGGATAAATCTGCCACTTCTATAATTAATTCCGGAGAATATGATTTAGATCCTGATTACGGACATATCTTTACATTAGATGGAGATAATGGTATTGAATCTGTTTGGGATATTCAATATGGAGATTTTAAAATCGGTGGTTGGGATAGAGATAATGAAGGTACTACCGTATGTATATTCACACGTGGACGCGACAACGGCGGTTGGGGTTTTGTCTGCCCTACACAAGATTTATACGATGCTTTTGAAGCCGGAGACCCTCGAAGAGAGTTTACCATCATTAAAGAAGGCGATGTGCTTTGGGCTGGAACCGATGACGAAGAAGAGTTTTACATTGATGCACAAAACCCGACAGGCTACAACAGCCGTAAACACATTCTTCCTATGAGTCAGCAAGGTGAAATGTCCGAGGACCCGCTAAACTGGCACTACATCCGTTTTGCAGAGGTATTACTATGGCAAGCCGAAGCAAGAGCACACACCGGGGGTGATTGGCAAACGCCTGTAAACAGAGTAAGAGCCAGAGTAGGTTTGCCCGCAATAACAGAAAGCGACGGATTAAAAGCAGTTTATCACGAACGTAGAGTTGAATTAGCTCTTGAAGCACATAGATATTGGGATTTGGTACGTACAGGAAGAGGTGATTTAATGAAAGGATATACCGAAAACAAACGATACTTCCTAATCCCTCAGGTTGAAATAAACTTAAATCCAAATTTAACGCAAAACCCTTATTAATATTTAAAACCGAATAAAATGAAAAAGATATTATATTTATTTATGCTAGTGGTTCTTGTATTCAACTATGCATGCGAACCTCAAAAAGATGTGGCTCCGGATATAGGCAGTGCACCAAATGGAGATTTCACAATTGACAAATTAGACCCCAATAATGTAGTTTTGACTGTAAATGCTACTGATGCCTTTTTATATACATGGGATTTAGGAAACGGTGAAAAAGCTGAGGGACAAAAAATAAATGCTTACTATCCGTTTAAAGGTGAATATACAATTACTTGCACCATTTCCGGAAAAGGAGGAGCAACTGTTGTAAAAAAGAACTTGTCTGTTCCTTCTACCGACCCTGAAATTGCTCAAAAACCGGGATTTAAAGAACTTACAGGCAGTGGCGCCGGTAAAATTTGGATTTATGATTATAAAGGTGCTGCGAATGATGGAGAACCTGATTATTTGTACATGACTGCAAACTATGACTGGGAAGAGTTTTGGTGGAATCCGTATAGTGCAGATTATGGACACCCCAGCCCTGATTTTTACACAAAAATGAAATTTGATTTGGATGGCGGATATAATTACACGCTTATTTTAGAAGATGGTAGCGAAATAAAAGGTTCGTTTTTGTTGGATATGGAAAATATGACTTTGCAAATTGTAGATTCGCATATTCCTGATTACAATGAAGAAAATTGCGATCCTGATGTTACTGCAACAGGTATTTATGAAGTGAAAATATTGGAAGACGGTCATTTATTTTTATGGCAAGATCAATCAGCTCTTAACCCTGATGATTATGATTACGGTTGGGCTTGGGAATTTAAGCCGGAATAATGAGTTAGTTAAAGTTAGGTTAATAATTACTTCAAAAATCAGGGAAACTACGTTTCTCTGATTTTTTCGTATTTTTATTCTTGTTAAAATCACACAATTTATTACTATGAAAAAGATATTTTTTATTACAGCTTTTTTGCTGTTATTAATTAGTTTACACGCACAAACTCATCCCTTTCCGCAACATGTTTCCTATAAAGGAGAACACCTTAAACCGAGTGGATATAACCAAGAAGAATTAGATAAAACAGTTACGGATTTTTATTACCAATGGAAAACTAAATATCTGAAAAATTCTTGCGGCGGCGGGCAATATTTCATCAGTTTTGATGGGGGTAACGCTTGTGTATCGGAAGGTCAAGGATATGGAATGATGATTATACCGCTTATGGCTGGCTATGATGCCAATGCAAAAATTTATTTTGATGGTTTGTATAAATACTATAAAGCACATCCCAGCAATATAAACAGCAATTTAATGGCTTGGAAACAAGAAAATTGTACTGATGTTGAAGGGACTGATGCAGCCAGCGATGGAGATATTGATATTGCGTATGGCTTACTTTTGGCTCATGCTCAATGGGGTAGCACAGGTGATATTAATTATCTGCAAGAAGCCAAAAATATAATCAATGCTATTATGAGTAGCGAAGTAAATCGCTCATTGTGGACTGTTCGCCTCGGTGATTGGGCTACATCGGGTAAGTATGATGCAAGTACCCGTACTTCAGATTTTATTATGGATCATTTCCGGATATTTCAATGTGCCGTAAATGATAATAAGTGGAATCAAGTAGTGGATACTTGTTATTCCTTAATTGAAAAAATGCAAAGTGAATATAGTCCACAAACAGGATTATTGCCTGATTTTATTGTCGATATAAATACCGATGCAAAACCGGCTCCGGCAAATTTTTTGGAAGGCGAAAACGATGGAAATTATGCCTATAATGCTTGTCGCGACCCCTGGCGTATAGCAACGGATTATTTATTGTTTGGCGATGAACGAGCAAGAACAGCCGTTAATAAAATCAATAATTGGTTAATAAGCAAATGCAACAGCAATCCCGATAATATTAAAAGCGGATATAAATTAGACGGAACGGAAACTGCCTCATGGGATGATCCTGCATTTACAGGACCTTTTACCGTAGGAGCAATGCTTCAAGACAATCAGCAATGGTTTGATGATGTTTTTGCCAAACTTCTATCCTATAATTTTAACGATGACGACTATTATTCAAATACCCTGAAACTAATTAATTTACTGGTAATATCGGGCAATTATTGGTCGCCGGATTGTGATGAATTGGTAACGGGAGTATATCTAATACGCAACGATAGCGATTTAAAAATATATTTATCGGATACCGAACTGTACATTGAAACTGATAAACAATATAATGAAGCTGTTATTTACGATATTAAAGGGGCTATGTTATACAAAACACTTATTGAAAAACCTTTATCAAGTATCAATATCACCAATTTAAAGGCAAACATGTATATTCTGAAACTTAGAAATTCTGATATGAAAACCGGTGTATCCGTTAAATTCATGATAAAATAATAGTAATTCATATAAA
>JALWNR010000147.1 GCA_027083715.1 Bacteroidales bacterium | reverse complement strand
AATTCCGCCGACATATCTTTATATTTCAAGGAATTCGTAACGAAGTAGATGCGTGAAGAGAATTTCAAGCGACACCCAACCTTTAGCCTCATGAGCCGAAGGCGAATAAACTTGAGTACGTTTATTTTGCAATAAAACTCACTCAACGCATTGATAATAAATATATTGTGGTATAATCATAACAAAAGCGGTGAATTTTGCGGGTTAATTAACTTATCCACAGCAAATTACCTACCACCCATGACTTAATATTTCGCCATCACGCATTTCCATCGTTCTGCTTGATCGGTCGGCAAAATCTTTATCGTGGGTTACGGCAATAATTGTTTGTCCGTA
Source organism: Bacteroidales bacterium (assembly GCA_027083715.1). Classification (GTDB taxonomy): domain Bacteria; phylum Bacteroidota; class Bacteroidia; order Bacteroidales; family NBLH01; genus NBLH01. The sequence continues at coordinate 6,694 of JALWNR010000147.1, read as the reverse complement.
ATCTTTTGCCAATTGGCTAAACATATCTACAACAATATTTGTATTTTTACTGTCCAAATTTCCCGTAGGTTCATCGCACATAATAATTTTAGGGTCATTTATCAAAGCTCTTGCTATGGCAACCCTTTGTTGTTGTCCTCCCGATATTTTAGAAGCCTGTTTTAATGCTTGTTCTTTTATTCCAAGAAGTGCAAGCTTTTCATAAGCTCTTTGTTCAACTTCTTCGTAAGAAAATTTATTTAATTTTAATGCCGGAATCATAACATTTTTCAAACAGGTAAATTCAGGCAACAAGTAATGAAACTGGAATACAAAACCGATATTTTTATTTCTGATAGCCGCAAGGTAATCTGTTTTTTTGCCGGTAACTTTTTCTCCCGAAATAAACAATTCACCTTCATAATCAGTATCCATCGTCGAAAGAATATACATCATGGTTGTTTTTCCACAACCTGATTTTCCTACAACCGATAAAAATTCTCCTTTATAAACCTTAAAAGAAATTGATTTTAAAGCCTTAAATTTAACCGGCTCATAGTAATATTTTACTAAATTTTCTGCTCTGAGAATTATTTGTCTGTCTTTTTCCATTATTTTTTAAATATTTCTATCGGGTCAACTCTTGCAGCATTGCGTGCCGGTATATATCCGGCAGCTAAGGTAATAAGCATTCCGATAATTGCTCCTGCAATGTATATATCTCGTTCAAAATCTATCGGGAAATACCCTACATCTCCTCCAACATAGACTTTACTGAGTGCCTGAATCAAAACCGTTGCCAATAATAAGCCCAAGATTGTTCCGAAAACACCCATTATCAATGTTTCTTTTATAAAAATATTCATCACATCTTTCCCTGAAAAGCCTGTTGCTTTTAATATGGCAATATCGTTCATTTTTTCTTTAATGGTCATGTTAATGATGTTGTAAATACCAAATGCAGCAACCAGCAATATGGCAAAAGATATGGAACCAAACATAACTTTTCGAGTTTGTTTTTTTGCCATTGTCGATTCGTTTGCCGACTGCCAGTCTTCTGCCCTGTAACCTGTCAGTGCAGAAAATTTTGCTGAATATTTAGGTGCCTTGTTCGGATCGGTGATATTTACATAAATATCGGTAACATAGCTTGAACTTTGCTTTAATAATTGTTGTGCTATTGCCAAATTAATATACGATTTTGTATCATCAACCGATGAATTACTTGTTTTAAAAATGCCTACAACTTTTAGAACTTTCCCAACACCTATTGATGAAATGATGCTGATATAATCATTAATTTGAATGTTTAAATCATCGGCAATTCCTACTCCAATTATAATTCCGTTAGGAGTTGTGAGCAAATCACGAATATCACCTGCCAACATAGTCGATTCTATATCAAACATAGCATTGGCTTCAATAATATCCACTCCCGAAGTGATTCCGTTAATTTGGGATTTTCCGTTATTATAAAAAATATTAACTGAAACTTGCTGGGTAACATTCACTACATCCGGTTGATTTTTTAAATCTAAAATCAATTTATCAGGATTTATCAGATTATTTGAAAGATTTGAAATTTTAGGGTTTATAATAACCGGCAAATAACTTGAATCTTTTTCGGGAACCAAAGATTTACAAATCTCATCTTCATAATAAATTCTTAAATGCGGAACTGATTTAAAAATGCTTTCATCGGAATCTTTATTAAACCCCACAACCAAGGATATCATAAAGATAAAAATTCCGATACCTACGGTAACTCCCAAAGAAGCAATAAATGTTTGCTTTTTTCGGGTAAGTAAGTGGGTTAAAGCAATATCTGTATTGACTTTAAATTTCATGTGTTTATTATTTTGTATTTATGGGTAAAAGAACTGATTTTTCGTTTAAGCCGTCAAGAATTTCTACCCATTCGGTAGATATAAAACCTGTTTTTATAACAATTTCACCGGAATCTTTAAGCATTACTTTATTGCCGTATCCGAGATAATCGCGTGGAATAACCAAAACATTTTTTTTATTTTGAATAATGATATTACTTTGCAATTGAGTACCTGAAATTTTAAAATCCAAAGAATCGGTAAACACCGCCTTACAATAAAACGATTGTGATTGTTCATCAAAAGCAGGATATATTTCGCTGATAATTCCACGATACGGTTTTCCTTTTTGTGTGTTTAGCTCAATTATTACTTCTTGTTTTAATTTTACTTTTGAAATATTACTTTCATCCACATTAAGTAATGCGTACAAAGAGTCTGGGTTTCCAATTACAGCAATAACATCGCCTCTTCTGACATAATCGCCAACTTCTTTATTTTTTTTATAAACTTTTCCACCAATTACTGCTTTTATATTGTTGTATTGTTCAGAAACAAGATTTACATTTTTTTGCGATTGCTGAATAATTAATTGCTGATCGGCTTGTTGTTTTTGAAAACGATAATTTTCTTTTGCCGATAAATAATTAGTTTTTGAACTTTCGTAAGCCAACAAAACATTTTCATATTCCAGTTTTGAAACACTTTTTAAATCATACAGTTTTTTATACCGCTCTAATTGTTTTTTATCTTGTGCAAGTTTTTGTTCTGCCAATTCAAGATTAATTTTTGCTTGTTTCAATGCCGGAGCATCCGGTTTTGCATTTTCCAAAGCAATTTTATACAAATCTTCGGCACTTTGTGCATTTATTAAACTCTGTTTATTATCAACAACAGCTAATAATTCACCGGTTTTTACCAAATCTCCTTCTTCAAAAGTAAGTTTTGTAATATAGCCTTCGGTTAATGAAGTGAGGTTATACTGATCTTCCGGAACAAGAACACCCGAAGCAAAAACCGTTTCGGTTATATCTTTTCTTATCGGTGTAATTTTTGTTTTATTCTTATTACATGAGTTTAATGCTATTAAACTTGTTATTAGAAGTAATAATGCGGTTCCTTTTTTCATTTTATATATTTTATTAAGTTCAAAAAGTTCTTTTGGTGCTATTTTTAGCAAATTAGCAGATATTATTTATTTAACTTTATTGTTTATATTAATTTTAGATACGGCGTACAATAAATCGGCAAGCGCACTGCTGTAATTTAATCGGCTAACAAGCATATCATTAAAAGCAATAAGTAATTTATCGGAAGATAAAATATCTTCATTAAATTGGTTTAATGCCAAGGTATAATTTTGTTCTTTCAATTCCTTAATTTGCCTTGCAGTTTCCAATTGTGAATAGGCTTTTTCATAATCCAGTTTCATCTGCTTATTTTCAAAATCGTTTTGCAATTTTGTGTGTTCTGCATTTTGTATCGAAATTGTTTTATTGATTTTTGCCGTTTTTGTTTGTGTAAATGCATTTATATTCGGAAACGGCAAACTTATTTTCAAGCCTATGTACTTAGGATTAATCCAATCAGCTCTATTGTCGAAAAAAGAATTATTGCTGTTTTGTTGCCAAGCATCATAAAAAACAAGTGAGACAACAGGGAACTGCATATATTGGTTTTGTGTTACTTCTGCCTGTGCTTTTTCTATTTCTAAAAGCGATTGTTCGTATTTTAGTTGATTATCCGTTACTAAATCAGGAATATATTGATTATCATAATCCGGTTTTTCTTTAATAGTAATTTTTGTTGTTTCGGGGATATCACATAAAATTTTCAAACTGTAATATTGCTGTTCTAATGTTTTTTTTAGTTGAAATAATTTATCAGCAGTTGTTAGTTTGTTAATTTTTGTATCATTCAAATCTTGCAAACGTACAATTCCTTGATTATACTTATTTTGAATATTTATCAATAGAGAATCTGCTGTTAATAATGTTTTTTTCGTAATTTCAACTTGCTCTTGTAATGAAACAATATTATAATAGGCTGCCGATATAGATTCAAATAATGTTTTTTTTGCAATAAGATTACTGACATTTGTAAGCTCTGAGCCGACTTTTGCACTTCTTAGTTTTGCCCAATTTGTCGGATTAATAAGATCTATTTGGGGCATAATATTAAGGTTTGTAATATATTTTTGTCCGGTTGTAACTTCTTTAACAGTGCCCGGTTCACCACCAAAGGCTTCGCCCGGTAAATAAGTTACAGGCAATTCAATATTATCGGTCATGCTAAAATTAGTCTGCATTCTGAAATTTACGATTCCTGCTTGTGCTGCAATTTTTTGCCATTTTGCGATTAAAGTGTTTTGTTCCATATTTTTTATGGTCATACTGTTGTCCTCGGCATAAATCAAGAGAGAATCCAGATTGTTGAAATACAGTTCTTGGGCATTTACAGCTTGAAAGCTTAAGTACATTAATAATATTATAATGAGTTGCTTCATATTTATTTTATCTTTTCAATTTTTAATTATTTATCTATTTGTTTTTTGTCCGGTATATGAGGATAAATTAGATTATACACAAGGCTTGATGAGTAATTTTATTGAATTAATTAACTCGTTACCTTTTTCTAAAAGGTTAAAAGAATAATTTGACATTTTCCATTGTTTTATAAAAATTTTAAAAGTTCCTGATATGACAGAAGTTAAATGTTCAGGACTTACGTCAGCGCGTAATTCTCCTTTTTTTTGTCCGTTTTTTATAATTTCTTTCATTTTATTTAAACTGTCTTTTGACATTTCTTTAATTTTTTCTGCCAAAATATTATCAGCATAAAATAAATCTTCGGAAAAAAATACAGTAACCAATACAGGAAATGATGCAAAAGTTTGAAGATGCTTTTTTAATGTTTTTTCTATTTGGTATAGTGTGTTCTCATTTTCTGAGTAATTTTCAGGTAATGAATTTTTCTTTAATATATCAAATATTGCATGCAATATTTGCTTTTTCCCTGAAAAATGTCTGTAAATAGCAGACTCGACGGTTCCTATTTCTTTCGAAATATTTTTTATGGTTAATCCTTGAATTCCTTTTTCTGATAGTAGTTTCAAAGAAACCTTTATTATTTCTTCCTGGCGTTTTGTAAACTCTTCAAACATAATCTCAACACAAATGTGAGTGAATATTCACTACACAAATAAAAACAAAGTTTTTCATTTAAACAATTTTTTTCTAAAAAAACTTATAAAACAATACGAATTTTCGTATTTCCTTTTGCATAAACACAAAAAAAAAACGCTGTACCATAAAATACCCACTTCAAATAAATGTTAGATTTCCAACAGTAAATTATGCTTACTTCACTGTTACATTTGCTTTGAACTCAAGTTTAAGGTTTGAAACTTCGAGTGGCATATATGGAACTAATTGCTCAATAGCCTGATCTAAATCACCATAATCAAAATTAGGTGCTGTGCCTGCTGCTACAAATCCGTTTGCATTAAAATAAGCAGGTGCTGTAGCATTTTGTAAATATATTGCTAATAAATTCGGAGTTGCATCAGGATACCATTTTAATACTTCTGCTTCAAGAACATTGTATAAAGAATAAGTTCCCAAAATAGTTTCTCTGTTTCTTTCACCTAAATCACTTGGCGGCAAACCTACTTCTGCAACACCTAAATCAGTATCAACAGTACCGGCAGCAACAAAAGCCCAGTTAACTCCTCGTGTATTCATACCAATGCTGGCATTTGGGTGATTTGTATTACCGTAAACTTCAACAACATTTCCTTTTTTACCCACAGTCATTTTCATTGTTTGCATAGCATAAGGTTCAACACTTGCTTCGGGTAAACTTATATCTGAAATATATACAGTCATTTCTTGTTCGTATCCGTTTTCGCCGGCTTCGCTATAATCAATTCGGAACATGGCATGTGTAAACATTTGTTCTGTATTTCTATCCAGATTATAAGGTTTAATAATTGAAATACCTTTAACAGTACCAGTATTCCAGAATATTTGCATGGCCATACCGCCATCATCATTACCTTCCGAATCCGCATCGGTAATATTCATTTGCCAGTCCCAAGTAGTACCTTCAAATTCAGAATTAGCCGTAATAACAACATTTTTTGAACGTCCGTCATCATCACTGTCATAGCTGAAACTCATCTCTGCACTTAAATTATAGGTACGAATAGTAGTAATAATAGCTTCTACAATTTGCGCAGCCTCATCACCTGCATGAATAAACGTACGCATGTGCTCATAGAGTTCATTTCCTTCGGGAATATCACCTGTAGTACTTTTAACAGTAGAAGCACTGCTTAATGATGAAGGAATATCAACGGTAAGGGTTTCAGGAACAATGTTCTGCTCCTCCGGTTTTGCATTATCTCCCTCACAAGATGTAAAGAAAAGACTTGCTACAAAAACAAACGATAAAATAAAACTTAACTTTTTCATGATTTTCATTTTTTAATTTATAAATCGGTTTATAGATATAAACACATAATAATTGTTGTGTGTTTATATCTATAACACAAGCGATTTATTTTACCCTGATAAAAAAAATGATATTTTTCCAAAAAAAAGAAAAGAAAAGAATAATACACTCTAAATCAATATCTTAGATGGAATTAAAAAAATACTTAAACCGGCATTATTTGCCATTGGCATAAACTCTCTACCGGAATAAAAAACAAAAGCCCTAAATACTTTCCCTGAAAAATTTTGAGCAAAACTTAAAATGCCTGAAAGATCTTTGGGTTTTATCTCTGATTTTGCTTTTACTTCAACAGCAATTATTTTATTATCGGAACTTTCAAGTATAAAATCCACTTCTTTTTTACGTAAATCTCTATAATGATATATTCGGGC
>JALWNR010000146.1 GCA_027083715.1 Bacteroidales bacterium | reverse complement strand
AATTAAAATCAATACATTTATACATCTAAATATCCCAAGTTTGAAATAAATTTTATAAATTGCATAGACCTAATCTTAATCTAAACTAATTATGTTTATACTGGGTATCGTATATAAACCTCCTTTGTTGAGCAAAAATAAAATCCTTTCACAAATAATCAGCATATACTTTTCGGAAACAATACTATTTTAATAAAATCCGGTACCATGAATGAATCAGAAAAAAAAATCACTTATTATGAAGAATTTAAGCGTGCGGGGATTTCCCGCCGTGATTTTCTGAAATTTGCCAGCTTTGCTGCTGCTACCATAGGTTTGGAGTATAATGCAGTGGCTAAAGTTGTAGAAGCATTAGAAACGAAAGAACGAATACCTGTAATTTGGGAACATTTTCAGGAGTGTACTGGTTGCAGTGAATCTTTTATACGTTCTGCTCATCCGCTTGTAGCAGATATTTTATTTGATTACATTTCATTGGATTACACGGATACTTTAATGGCAGCATCTGGTTTTAATGCAGAGAAAGCCAAGCATGATTCAATGAAAAAACACCATGGCAAGTATATTTTAGTAGTAGAAGGAGCAATTCCAACTAAGGATGGTGGAGTATATTGTTCCATAGCAGGACGAACAGCATTAGAAATTTTAAAAGAATCCGCTGAGGGGGCAGCTGCCATCATCACTTATGGAAGTTGTTCATCTTATGGTGGAATACAAGCAGCAGATCCCAATCCTACCGGCTCTGTTCCTGTACGGGATATTATAAAAGATAAACCAATTGTTCAAGTGCCCGGATGTCCGCCTATTGGAGAAGTAATGACTGCAGTTATTGTACATTATATCACTTTTGGACGTTTGCCTCAATTAGATTCAGAAGGGCGACCCACTGAATTTTATGGAAAAAGAGTACATGACAGTTGTTATCGTCGTCCGTATTTTGATGCCGGCTTATATGCCGAAACTTTTGACGATGCTAATGCCAAAAAGGGATATTGCTTGTATAAATTAGGTTGTAGAGGTCCTGTAACCTATAATGCATGTGGAACAGTAGGTTGGAATGGTGGAGTAGGATTTCCGATTAAATCGGGAAATCCATGTATTGGCTGTAGCGAGTCCGGTTTCTGGGACAATGGTCCGTTTGTAGAACGTTTGACCAATGTTAGCGGAGGAGAAATTGAAAGTACCGCAGATAAAATCGGTAAAATATTGTTGGGTGTTACAGCAGGAGCAGCTGTTGTTCATGGTGTTGCAGCTAATATTGCCAAAAAGAAAGAATTGAGGGAAGGATTGAATAGAGGCATTGAAAATGCAGAAAAAATTGATCACAAATTAAACGATTAATGTTATGGCAGTAAATGTAAAAAGATTAGTTATTGACCCTATTACACGAATTGAAGGTCATTTAAGAATAGAGGCAGAAATTGAAAATGGAGTAGTTACCAACGCTTATAGTTCTTCTACTATGGTGCGTGGTTTGGAAAAAATTGTAGAAGGCAGAGATCCGCGTGATGTATGGGCATTTGTTCAACGTGCGTGTGGTGTATGTACTACCGTACATGCCATAGCATCAATCAGAGCAGTAGAAGATGCTTTGGGAATAGTTATTCCTCCGAATGCTGAGCTGGGTAGAAACTTAATTACAGCTGCTCATGCATTGCAAGACCATGTGGTACATTTTTATCATCTTCATGCACTGGATTGGGTAGATGTTACTGCTGTATTAAAAGCCGATCCAAAAGCAACTTCTGAATTAGCACAAAGCATATCCAAATGGCCAAAAAGTTCACCGGGCTATTTTTCAGATGTAAAAGCACGAATTAAACGCTTTATAGATAGCGGACAATTAGGAATTTTTGCCAATGGTTATTGGGGACATCCAGCATATAAATTACCACCGGAGGTAAATTTATTGGCAGTTGCTCATTATTTAGAAGCACTTGAATGGCAAAAAGAAATTGTGAAGGTACATACTATTTTGGGTGGTAAAAATCCACATCCGCATTTTTTGGTTGGCGGAATGGCTTCTGCTATAAACACCGAAGACCCGGGAGCACTAAATACTGAGAAACTGGCGATGATTGGTAAACTATTCCACGATGCTAAAAAGTTTGTAGATGAAGTTTATATTCCTGATTTATTAGCAATAGCATCATTTTATAAAGACTGGGGTGCAATTGGTTCAGGATTTAAAAATTATATGTCGTATGGAGATTTGCCTACTAACGGATATAATGATCCTTCGAGTTTTAAAATGCCTCAGGGTATTATTTTAGATGGAGACTTAAGCAAAGTCCATCCTGTTGATTTTCGTGAAACATCTACTATTCAAGAATTTGTTAATAAATCATGGTATGAATATACCGATGGAAATAATGTAGGAAAACATCCATGGGACGGACAAACAAACATAAAATATACCGGACCCGAGCCTCCGTATGAATATCTGGATGTTGATAAAGCTTATAGTTTTGTAAAAACACCCCGTTATCAAGGTAAGCCTATGGAAGTAGGTCCTTTGGCAAGAGTATTGGTGGGCTACGTGAGCGGCAGAGCTGATTATAAAGAAGTGGTTGATTATGCTTTAAAAACACTTGATATTCCGGCTAGTGCATTATTTTCTACACTTGGAAGAACTGCTGCCCGAGGCTTAGAAACCAAATTAATTGCCGGATGGGCATTAGAGTTTTATGATCAATTGTTAGCCAATATCAAAAATGGAGATACCCGAATGGCTAATATGGAAAAGTGGGATCCGAAAACATGGCCGAAAGAAGCAAAAGGTGTTGGTTTTCAGGCAGCGCCACGCGGAGGTTTAGCGCATTGGATTGTGATTAAGGATGGAAAGGTAGCAAATTATCAGATGGTAGTTCCGTCAACATGGAATGCCTCACCACGCGATCCGAAAGGTCAGATGTCTGCATACGAATCTACTTTGATAGGAACGCCCGTGGCAGATCCGAAAAATCCGGTTGAAATAATCCGGACGATACACTCTTTTGATCCCTGTCTGGCTTGTGCAGTGCATTTATATGATGAGCACGGCAAGAATATTTCACAAGTACAGCTTGGCGGTGCTTGTACTATTTAAATATTAAAGATTATGGTTATGAGTATTAAAACAAAAACGTTTGATTATAAAAGGGTTTATGTGTGGGAAATTCCGGTTCGTTTTTTTCATTGGGTAAATGTGCTAAGTATTGTAATATTAACCGCAACCGGATTTTTAATTGCATACCCTCCTGCGTTGGCTTTGTCTGATGAAGCATCAAATCTGTTTTTAATGGGCTATGTACGCATGATTCATTTTATTACGGCATTTGTATTTATTTTTAATTTGCTTTTTAGATGGTATTGGGCTTTTGTGGGTAACGAATTTGCTTCGATAAAAAATTTAATCCCATATAATAAAAACAGATGGAAAAACTTGATTTATGTATTTAAGGTGGACATTTTACTAATGAAAGATAAAGAAGAAAATTTTAACAATATTAGTATTGGGCATAATACGGTTGCCGGTTTATCTTATTTTGGACTGATGATTTTATTATTTGTGCAAATATTTACCGGATTAGCACTTTATGCTCCTACTTCTTCATGGTTTTTTCCACAAATGTTTAAGTGGGTTACACCTTTGTTCGGAAGCGAATCTGTGGTGCGTTTTGTTCATCATTTAATTACATGGTTTATCATGGTATTTTCTGTTGTTCACATGTACTTGGTGTTTTTTCATGATTATATAGAAGGCAGAGGAGAAAGTTCGTCAATGATAAGTGGTTTTAAGTTTGTATTGAAACAAAGAGTTAAGGAAAAATAATTTACAATTTAACAATTGTTTTACAAAGATATTAACTAAAAACAAACCTATCTGTATGTCGGAGTTTGGCTATATTTAAGTTTTATTTTCTGCCAAACTTCGATTTGTTGTAATTAGAATATTATGTTGGAAAAAGATACTAAAAAATTGCAGAAAAATTATTATCAAATAATGGATAGCTTTGATAATAAACGTCCCGGGAGAATATTGATTTTAGGAATTGGAAATTACTTAATGGGCGATGAAGGTGTTGGTGTGCACGCTATCCACACACTGTCAAAAATGAAACTGCCTGATTATGTAGATATTGTGGATGGAGCAACCGGTAGTTTTGAATTAATTCCAATTTTAGCAGCTTATGACCAAGTAATATTGATTGATGCAACTATGGACAATAAACTTCCTGGAACTATAAATGTACTTTTTCCACGGTTTGCAGCAGATTTTCCGGTTGCACTCAGTTCTCATGATATCGGATTAAAAGATTTATTTGATGCTTTGGAGTTTAAAGAAGAAATGCCTAAACTTATACTTATTACCGTAACTATAAAAGATATACTAAGTATGAGTATAGAATTAAGTGAAGCAGTAGAAAAAGCATTACCTGCAATTGGAGAAAAAGCTATAGAATTGGCTGAAAAAATTCACGCAGGGGAATTGCTCAATTAAACAGAACTTGTTTTACCCTAAAACATAATGTATGCTAAGTTATATTAATGAATTTCCTCTGTTTGTAGGAATTTTAGCAGCAATAATTCATGTTTTGTCAGGTCCCGATCATTTGGCAGCAGTTGGGCCTATAGTTATTCAAAAAAATAATAAGTCGTGGATGGTTGGCTTTGCTTGGGCAATGGGACATATTGCAGGAATGGCAATAATAGGGGCTTTATTTTATTATTTCAGAAATTTTATTCCGATTGAGTTTATTTCCGGACAAAGTGAAAAGATGGTCGGAATAATACTTATTGTAATTGGGCTATGGGTTTTTTATAAACTGGCTTATCAAAAAACAGAGAGCAAACATAGTCATATTCATATACATCAGGACAAATCGGGAAGTGTATATGCACATTATCATCCACATGAACATACAGAACAGGAAAGTCATGAGCATAAACACTCTTCTAAGCAATCTGTTTATGCGGTTTTTGGAATTGGTACTTTACATGGTTTTGCCGGAATATCACATCTGGTCAGCTTATTACCAACATTGGCTTTTTCAAGGCAGACAGCTGCAATAATGTACCTTAGTGGTTTTGCAGCAGGTACGATTATAGCTATGGTCTTTTTTTCCATAGTTTTAGGTATCATTAGCCAAAAAGTTACAAACAAAGGCACATACAAGCCCTATAAATATTTGAACGCCTTGGCTGCTACTATTGCAATTTTTGTGGGTGTATTTTGGATTTACCAAAGTTGGTGATAAAAAATGTTAATTTTAAAAGTTAAAATTTTTATTTTAGTATTAGGCATTATAAAAATAACATGCTTTCAAATGCTATTTCTCCGTTCATTAATTTGTATTAAATATTTTATGCGCTTTCAAGAATTTGTTCATCAGTTTGAGAAGAACCTGTTGGGAATTGTATAATTGGTTCATCATTGGGTTTTCTGTTTTTGCGAATTTGTCGTAATATAATGCGTAAAACTTGAACAGCTCGTTCTTGATTAATAATTGTTTCAGGAGATTGCATTAATTCAGGAAGTTCTGTTACCAGATATAAGAAATCACCGGAAATATTTATTAATTTAAGAATATGAGCCTCAGTCAATAGACCATTATTCCACTTGCATGCAAAATTTACTTGCTCAACATCACTTTTTACCAAAGCAATATCCTCATAAAAAAATTCACTGGATTTTTCATTTAAAATTGTATCATCGAACCAGTTGTAACTACAAAAATAATAGCTCAAATAATCAGTACCTAACACAAGTACTTGTATATTCCAAACCGAATAGTTATAATATCCATTTTTTGTACTAACTCTATGTAATTGTTCATCGCTAATTTTTTGTGTTGAATGAAAAACCGGATATGGGATAATAATAAATTGTTCATCTGTCAGCGGCTCATCATGAAGCAATAAATGGTCAATAGCCTTTTGTTTTATCTTTATTTTTAAGTCTTCGATAAGCCATTTGTTGATTTGCTCATCGGGAACACGCATCTCAAATTGTCGTTTTTTTATTTTATAAGGATATAAAAATAATCTAAAAAATAACAAGCCAATAGTTGCACCTGTTAAAATAGCAATTGATTTACTTTGAAATGCCAGCATTGAGCCAATACTAATAATAGTAATTAAAGAAATTGCGTAAATATAGGCATTAACAGAAATGGGTTGAGGCTTCTTTGAAAGAAAGTAGTTTTCTATATATTCTTTTTTTGTTTCTGAATATGTTTTCTCTTCCATAATTAAATAATTAAGCGAATTTAAATATACGATAAGCGTATATTAGGAAAAATTAATATGACTGAAAAAGTCAAAATCAGGGCTAGTATTAGGCAACAATATAGTTTGTCCATCACGAGCAATTCTGTATGACTCACTAATTGCTTGATTCATTGAATCTGTTTTTAGAAGACAAGTAATATCTTCCGGCAAAGATTTTTGCAAGGAGTTATTTTCTATATAAATAATAGTATGTATGCGATTATGTAATTTGGTAAATAAATTGAGTAAAGTCTCATAATCTTCATTTCCAAATAAAACAAGTATGATATCCTTGCTTTTATCAATTTCTATGTAACTCAAATAATCATTTTCTTCATCAATAAAGACAAAATTTTCTTCTATAGTACCGTTATTAATTTTATAAAATCGAACGGTTTCCGATTTTGTGTTGTTTTTAAGTTTAGACATGTTACTCAAAGGGTTTAATATAGCAGAGGTTTTAGTCAAATTCTCATCTGTTACTGTTGAATAAACAGTACAATCTATTTGAGCAAAAGAATTTGCAGCAGTAATGGTTTCCATAATAAATTAGGTTTAGCATTAAAAAAATAGTTTAATTTTTTAATTTATTTGCATTTTTAACATCAAAAATATCTTCAATTTTGAGTCCGAAGAAATTTGATATTTTAGCAGCTAAGCTAAGCTTAGGATCTGTTTTTCCATTTTCAATCAGGTGAATGCTTTGTCTGGTTGCATTTACTGCATTAGCAAGTGTTTCCTGACTAATTCTTTTTTTTGCGCGTTCTACTCTGATAGTGT
>JALWNR010000145.1 GCA_027083715.1 Bacteroidales bacterium | reverse complement strand
GAATTAATAGTATTATCCCAAAAGTAAAATCGGCTTTAGATAATCATGAAAAAATAAATGATGTGGATATTAACAAAAATATAGAAGAACTTTTTCTTGACTATTTTCAATATAAAAAAGCACAAAAACCCAACAACGATTTAATGGATTTATTTAAAGAAGTACTTGGGAAATAAGATTTTTTGAGAAATATTAGCAGAAAAGGCTTATTTATAAATTTTGTATATTTACAAATCAAAACTTTATACAATTCAAATGAAACAATTATACCTGTTTACTTTTATGATTTTTGTTAGTATAACAGCTTGTAAAACTACACAAAAAGCAAAACAAAATGTCCGTACAGAATTAGAGACTGCTATACCGGATATGATAAAAATGATTGAGTCTGAGGAATACACAGCACTTTTCAACACCTATGTTAAGCCCGAAGACTTAGAACATATGACTCAAAAAGAATCATTAGACGAGTTAATTAAAAACTTTGTAGAAAACGGAAAATCCGAAAAACTACTAAAGGCATTAAAAGCTGCACAAAAGGTGAGCCCTATGTATAATGAAATTAAAACAGAGGCGATTTATAAAAAAGAAATTACCGGCTTAAAACGAGATTTAATTTTAACAAAAATAAATGGATTTTGGTATATAGCAAATTAAATAAATCATGGCATCAACAAACACAAAACTTTGGTACTTAGAAAATTTCAACCTTTTTAAGGGAATGAATCAGGAAGAAATGAAACGCGTTGAAAAAATGACACGTATGCAAACCATTCAAAAAGGACAGTTTATTTATTATCCCGAAACACCTTCATCATCCGTATTTTTCTTAAAAAAAGGGAGAGTAAAAATTGTAAGTTATACAGAGGATGGTAAGGAAATAATCAAAAAAATACTTTGGCCCGGCGACATCTTTGGTGAGTTGGGTTTAATCGATGGCGATTCAAAACGCAGTGATTTTTCGCAAGCAATGGACGATGATGTATTGATTTGTGCTATGGGCAAAGAAGAAATGGTACAAATGATGAGCATGAACTCCAAACTTAACCTTAAGGTTATGAAAATAATTGGTCTGCGCTTGCGTAAAGTAGAACGCAGAGTTGAATCGCTTATAGGTAAAAGTGCACGTACACGGCTTATTGAATTTATCAAAGAACTGGCAGAAGAAAGAGGTAAAAAAATAGGAACGGAAATACTTATTAAACACCATTTAACCCATCAAGATATTGCCAGCTTAAATGCTATTTCAAGACAAAAAACAACGGCTATTTTAAATGAATTACGCGATGAGAGCCTCATTACTTTTGACCGTAATAGTTTGCTAGTTAGAAATATTGATAAATTATCGTAGGAGACTGAATTAGAAAACATAAAGTAATTAAAAAGAGGTATTTAAAATTTAAACACCAAAAATATCTATAGCTGCAACAATTTTAGAGTTGGTACAAATATACATAAGCTAAGCTCAAGCATTGACTCATAGTAATTTATTGTTTTTTAACAACTT
>JALWNR010000144.1 GCA_027083715.1 Bacteroidales bacterium | reverse complement strand
TATGGGCTGGTGTTTAGATTGCCACCGCAAAAAACAAGTTGATTTTGACAACAAATATTACAGCAATCAATTTAAAAAATACCACGAAGAAATTGCTAATGGGCACAAAAAAGGAGTTACCGTTGCTGAAATTGGTGGTCAGGACTGTGCAAGATGCCATTATTAATTATTTAAAAATTCATTTCAAGGTAATTTTATTATCTAAAAGATAAATATCAAAAAATAAAATGAAAAAATACTGGAGAAGTCTTAATGAATTACAAGGAAATTTAAGTGTTGACCCGGAACCGGAATTTTCTACAATAGGTATTTCCGAGGACGAAATAAAAGGGAAAGCAAAAACCAGCCGGAGGGACTTTCTAAAACTCTTAGGTTTTGGTGTAGGTTATGCTACAATTGCAGCAAGTTGCGAAACACCTGTAAATAAAGCAATTCCTTATTTAATCAAACCGGACGAAGTAACAGTTGGCGTGGCAAATTATTATGCATCAACTTTTTTCGATGGACATGATTATTGCAGCATCTTAGTTAAAACGCGTGAAGGTCGTCCTATAAAACTGGAAGGAAATGAACTTTCAAGCCTGACAAAAGGCGGTACAACTGCACGGGTTCAAGCATCCGTATTAAACTTATATGATTCAGCAAGATATAAAAATCCTAAAAAAGGAACCACAGACATTAGCTGGGACGATGCTGACAAAGCCATCATTGAAGAACTTAATAAAATAGCTGAGCAAGGTGGAAAAATTGTCATTTTTAGTTCAACAATTATAAGCCCATCTACAAAAAAAATATTTAAGGATTTTAAAGAAAAATATCCTACCACACAGGTTGTTTATTACGATGCTGTTTCATACAGTGCTATGCTGGATGCTAATTTAAAAGCATTTGGCAAACGTGTACTTCCGGATTATCACTTTGACAAAGCTGATTTAATTGTAAGTTTCGGTGCTGATTTCTTAGGAAACTGGATTTCTCCGGTTGAATTTACTAAACAATACAGTAGCAAACGTAAACCGGAAAAAGGCAATCCGAAAATGTCAAAGCATGTTCAGTTTGAATCGACCATGACTTTGACAGGAAGTAATGCAGATTATCGTATTCCTATTAAACCCAGCGATGAAGCTGCACTACTGATTGAACTATACAACAAACTGGCTGCTAAAGCAGGAGTAGAAACATTAAGCGGTGGTAAGGCAATTGTAAATATTGATTCGCTTGCGGCTGAGCTTTGGGAAAACAAAGGAAAGTCACTGGTAGTTTGCGGAACTAATGATGTAAACAATCAGTACATTGTTAATGCAATCAACAATTTGCTGGAAAATTACGGCAAAACAATAGATATTAATGCGCCATTACTGCTAAAGCAGGGTAATGATGCTGAAGTAAAAGCTATTGTAGAGGAAATGAATGCAGGAAAAGTAGCTGCAATTTTCTTCAACAACAGCAATCCGGTTTACGACTATCCTGAAAAGGAAAAATTTGCCGAAGGACTGAAAAAAGTAGCTTTGAGTGTTTCATTTGCTAGTGCAAAAGATGAAACATCACAAGTCTGTACTTATACTTGTCCTGATAATAACTATCTGGAAAGTTGGAACGATGCAGAGCCTAAAGCAGGTCATTACAGTCTGGCTCAGCCAAGCATCCACCAACTGTTCGATACCCGTCAGATGCAAGATAGTTTATTGAAATGGATGGGGAAAGACAAGCAATATTATGATTGTATCCGCACCTATTGGGAAAAAGCAATTTTTGCAAAGCAAACTGCATTTGCAGATTTCACTTCATTCTGGAACAAAAGTCTGCATGATGGAGTTTTTGAAACAACAATCGAGACAGAAACCCTTGCCTTTAATAACGAAGGTTTAGCAGAAGCTGCAAACAAAACCAAAAAATCAGGAGAAGGGATTGAACTACTTGTTTACGAAAATATAGGTATTGGAAACGGTGCAAATGCAAACAATCCGTGGTTACAGGAATTACCCGATCCGGTTTCAAAGGTTTGCTGGGATAACTATCTGGCAGTTTCTTATAATTATGCAAAAGCAAATGGTCTGGAACTTGGCGATATTGTTAAAGTAAACAATCAATTTGAAATACCGATACTTATCCAGCCCGGGCAAGCAGACGAAACCGTCGCCATAGCTATGGGCTACGGAAGAACTAATGCAGGATTAGCAGCAGATGGTGTCGGACAAAACGCTTATACTTTGCTTGACAATTCAGGCAACCATAAATCTTATATTATTTCCGGAGTAAAAATTGAAAAAACAGGAAAAAATCATCAACTTGCATTAACGCAAGAATATCATACCATGCAAGGTAGAGATATTGTGCACGAAACCTCTCTGGATGAATACGCAAAAAATCCTACTGCGGGGAATGAAGCTCATGTAAAACATGAGGAAAACAAACCGATAACATTATATCCGGGAAGAACTTACGAAGGACATCACTGGGGACTGGCTCTTGATTTAAATGCCTGTACCGGATGTAGTGCTTGTGTAATTGCCTGTCAGGCAGAAAACAACGTACCGGTAATTGGTCGGGATGAAGTAATTAATCGCAGAATTATGCACTGGATGCGTATTGACCGATATTATTCGGAACAAGCAGATAATCCGGAAGTATTTTATATGCCTGTTATGTGTCAGCATTGCGACAATGCACCTTGCGAGAACGTTTGCCCTGTTGCAGCTACCCCGCACAGCGACGAAGGTTTAAACCAAATGGCTTACAACCGCTGTATTGGCACAAGATATTGTATGAACAACTGTCCGTATCGTGTACGTAGGTTTAACTGGTATCAATTTACTAATAATGCAAAATATGCATTTACCGAAGATTTAGACTTATCACGCATGGTATTAAATCCTGATGTGCTTGTACGTACAAGAGGTGTAGTTGAAAAATGTACTATGTGCGTTCAAAGAATACAAGAAGGCAAACTAAATGCAAAAAAAGAAAATCGCCCGTTGCGCGATGGTGAAATTAAACCGGCTTGTTTGCAAGCTTGTGCTGCCGATGCAATTATCTTTGGTGATTTGAATGATAAAGACAGTAAAATAGTTGCAGCTTACGAAAATGAACGAAACTATCATTTGCTTGAAGAATTGCATACCTTACCAAGTGTTGGATATTTAACAAAAGTAAGAAATAAGTCAGACGAGAATTTTATTAGCTAAACAAATAGCTTACAAATAGATTTTAAAGCTTTTCGCTTTACGAAAAAAAACTAAAAAAACAGATTAATATGTATGATGCTAAAGTTAGAGGAATTCTAATTGAAGGTAATAAAAATTATCATCAGATTTCAGATGAAGTATCAAAGCCCGTTGAAAGTGCTCCGCCAAAATGGTGGTATGTAGCTATGGGGATTGCTACCATTATGCTACTGGCAGGTGTTTGGGCTGGTTATGTAACTATATCACAAGGAATAGGCACATGGGGCTTAAACAACTCTGTTGCATGGGGCTGGGGAATTATCAACTTTGTTTGGTGGATTGGTATCGGTCATGCAGGTACGGCTTTCTCCATCTTTCTGTTAATTTTAAGACAAAAATGGAGAACATCCATTAACAGAGCTGCTGAGGCAATGACCGTATTTGCAGTACTTGCTGCCGGTTTATTTCCGATGATTCACATGGGACGTATCTGGTTTGCATTTTATATTATGCCTTACCCGAATACAAGAGGACCGTTATGGGTAAATTATAACTCACCACTCTTTTGGGATGTGGTAGCAATCAGTACTTATTTAATGGCATCTGCAACCTTCTGGTATGTAGGCATGATACCTGATTTTGCAACCATCAGAGACCGTGCGAAAAAAACAGGAAATAAAATCAGAGAAGCCATTTACGGAACATTAGCATTTGGATGGGACGGCTCGACCAAAACCTGGCTGCGCTTTGAGCATCTAGCTATGATACTCGGAGGTTTAACGGCTCCTTTGGTAATATCAGTACACTCCATTGTGGCAATGGACTTTGCAACCTCGGTTATGCCCGGATGGCATACTACAATTTTTCCGCCCTATTTTGTAATCGGGGCAATTTTCTCAGGTTTTGCAATGGTATTAACCCTGATGATTATAATTCGTAAATTCTATCATTTTGAAGAATACGTAACCAAAGGTCATTTGGATGCAATTGGCAGAATTTTGACCTTCATCAGTTTAATTATGGGTACAGCTTATCTTACAGAGATATTTATAGCATGGTACTCAGGCAGTGAATATGAGTTTTTCACTTTCTTTAAAAACCGGATTACCGGTGATTACTACTGGGCATTTTATGCGATGTTTATAAGCAATGCAATAGTGCCACAGTTATTCTGGATAAAAAAAGTGCGAAACAATATTACTATTGTCTTTATCATGTCTATCATTATTAATATCGGTATGTGGTTTGAAAGGTATGTAATTGTAGTTACATCACTCTCAAAAGATTATCTACCCTCAGCATGGGCAGATTATTCACCGACAATAGTTGAAATCATGCTATACATTGGTACATTAGGATTATTTATTCTGGGTGTTCTGGCTTTCTTTAAATACATTCCAATGTTTGCAGCCAGTGAAATTAAAGGTATTTTAAAGCCGACTACTATTAAAGAAGAACAAAATAATTAAGCTATGCAAAAAAATATTATAGGAATTTATACCGATGAAAATTTAGTTGCCCCTGCGATAGAAGAATTGGAGCGAGAAGGTGTAAAGGTAACTGATGTGTACACCCCTTTTCCTGTATTTGAAATAATACATGCCATGAAGCTAAAATCGCGTTTTCCGTATTTTGCTTTTGGCTTTGGAGTAAGTGGTTTTTTATTGACATTCTGGTTTCTCTATTGGTCATTTGTTCAAAGTTATCCATTAAATTTTGGTGGAAAACCCAGTTTTTCATTATCCTTTGTTATCATCTTGTTTGTAATGGTAATTAATATTACCGTAATTTCATCGCTCATAGCTTTCTTTGTCAGAGAGAAGAAAGGTCCGGGAACAAAAGCAAAGGAGATTGCTGAGGGCGTAAATGATGATAAATTTGTTTTGCTTATTGAAAATGCTAAGCTGGACGAAGAGAAAACCGCTAAAGTATCTGAAATACTTAAAACTTCAGGAGCAGTAGATGTAATAGAGAAAGAAGTTGAAGCATAAAACTTTATTAACAAAAAATAATAAATACCATAGAAAAATGCATATAAAAGTTAAAATAAAAGCAATTCTAAGTTTGATTCTTGTTGCAATAGTTTTTTCATCCTGTACACACGACAGGAAAAAGCCGGGATTGCAATATATGGACGATATGGTAACGCCTATTGCTTACGAGGATTACAGTCCGAATCCGGTTTTTGCTAACGGACAAACAGAACAAACACCCGTTAAAGGAACCATTGCAAGAGGAAAAATGCCGTATCCGTATGCCAGAACTGCCGAAGGACAAAAAATGGCAGGAGAACAATTACACAATCCGTACAAAGCAAGTAAAGAGGTTTTGGAACGGGGAAAAGCAAAATTTGATATTTACTGCATGATTTGTCATGGTTCATCAGGACGAGGAGATGGCACACTATTTACCAGCGGAAAATTCTCAGCTCCTCCGACGGACCTTATGGGCGAAAGAGTGCAAAATTTACCTGATGGTGAAATTTATCATGTTATCACTAAAGGTTCTATTGCCGGATTAATGGGAGCACACGGTTCACAAATTAAACCGGATGATCGCTGGAAAATAGTTACATACATCAAAAACGGATGTTCAACAAAAGTTAAATAAAAGAGAAAGCTAAATTATATAAACATGGAAAATAATTATATCCCTTCATCGAAATTAAAATATACATCATTTGCTTTGATTGCCATTGGGATTGCAGCTTTGGGTTTTGGATTTGCAACAGGTGTTGAACGCACATGGGCAAACTTCCTGCTCAACAGCTACTACTTTCTGACATTGTCCATCGGGGCAGCCTTTTTTCTAACCATTCAATACATTACCCAATCGGGTTGGTCTGCAATGTTTAAAAGAGTACCGGAAGCTATGATGGCTTTCATACCCGTTGGAGCAGTTTTGTTACTGATATTCCTTATTTTCGGCTCGCATTCTGTTTACCACTGGACACATGCCGAGGCAGTAGCTCATGATGAATTGTTGCAGCACAAAGAACCCTATCTGAACATTCCGTTTATGATTGTAAGGTATGTGCTTTTTGTCGGCTCATGGGTTATTTTAGGAATGATGATGCGAAAGTATTCTTTGCTTGAAGATGAAGTGGGCGGCTTAAAATATTTCCAAAAAAGCGAATTCCTTTCAAAAATATTCATTTTTGTTATGGCTTTCACGTTTACAATGGGAACTATTGATTGGGTAATGTCTATTAATCCACATTGGTTTAGTACATTGTTTTCTGCGAAAAATTTTATGGCTGGATTTTTCCATGCAGCTGCAACCATTACATTAATTGTTATTTTACTGAACAGAAAAGGTTTCTTTCCTGATTTCAACGAATATCACAGACATGATTTTTCAAAATACATTTTCATGTTAAGTATTATTTACGGATATTTATGGTATTCGCAATATTTTTTGATTTGGTATGCTAATATCCCTGAGGAAACTACTTATTTTACACAAATCAGACATCATGGATGGGAAGGACTTTTCTTTGCTGATATTGCTATTAACTGGGCATTTCCGTTTTTATTTCTGATGCTGAACAAAATAGCCAAAAATGCAAACGCTTTAGTATTTACGGCAATTGTATTATTTATTGGTTTCTGGATTGATTTATACTTACAAGTAATGCCGGCAGTGGCAGAATTGGCAGGATTTCCACCGTCAAGTATCGGATTTATAGAAATAGGATCATTCCTGGGCTTTTCAGGTATCTTTATATTTATTGTGAGCAGAGCTTTATCGAAAGCACCAATCATAGCCATAAATCATCCTTATTTACAAGAAAGTATAGCACATAAGTGACATTAAAATATTTTCCTCAATACTTAAAAGAGTGCCCGTACGTGCGCTCTTTTTTTTTGAACATATGTTACAAATCATATTTTTTTATATTAAACAATATAAAATCTTATGCATAAATAATAAATTTTATTTTATT
>JALWNR010000143.1 GCA_027083715.1 Bacteroidales bacterium | reverse complement strand
GTTTCGTATAGGGAATTTTTCTCCCAATGGAACACCTGTAGATTCTATTTTGCTTATCGTTTCCAAAACGGTTGGTTTGTTTAGAATCCAACCTTTTTTTTTGTTTAGAAATTTGTATTTGATGTTCTTGAAGTGCTTGACATCTTTGTTCTGAATATTATCAATCGTTACTTTTTGATATTTAATGGAGTTCGATTTATTCTTTTCCACAAAAACAATGCAGGTGTATGTAGATTTGTTCTTAAATACTTGCGAACTCCCAAAATCCAAAATGGTTAAATCAAATTGATTTCTTTTAAAATAATCCCTTAAACTTCTTGCGTTAACACTTCTTTTAAAAGTGTTTACGGTTATGTAGCCTAAAATTCCATCAGTTTTTAAATGTTTTAAACCAATCTCAAAAAAAGGAATATATACATCGGTGTCTCCTGTTTGGGTTACTTCACAATCTGATAAGAGCATTTTGTTTTCTTCACTCAAATTTTTTGCTCTCACATAAGGTGGATTTCCTATAACTGCATCAAAGCCATCAACGCTTTTTTCCTTCCAACAAAAAGACAGGGCATTCCCAACTTCCAAGTTGAAATCAAATCCACTTTCATCTTCTCCATTTGAAATAGCCAAAAGAGACAAGAGTATTTTTGCTCTTTGAATAGTATAGTCTGAAATATCAAGTCCGTAGATGTTCTCTTTAAAGATTTCGGAATACGTTTTTGAAGATTTTGTTTTAATTTTTTGTGCAACGGTATATAAAAATGTTCCTGTTCCGCAGGCAATATCAGCTACTTTTATGTTTGCTAATTCGCTGTTGGAAAACTTACCAAGGGTTTCTTCAACAATATAATCCTTGATATAATTGGGAGTGTAAACCGCTCCATTAACGGTTATATCTTTTGAGGGAATACTGGTTTCAAATAAATGGATAACATCTTCAAAATCAAATTTCCCGTTTTTTTGCTGAATCAAATGGATAAACGCCTGAACACTATCTTTGTCATTTCCTTCAATACAGGATAATATCAGTTTATTGTTACTTACCTTGATGTTGTTAAATTCAATATATGCACCAACAATAAGTTTGTTGACAATCAATAAATTTTCAGATAACTCATTCAGAAAACCGGATATTTCTTTGCTAATCATAGTCTGTTCAATATTTCAATGCGGTTAACATTTCTCCCTTTTTTGTTAAAGAATGAAGTTTGTATATTTGTTAAGTCATACAACTCATATACTTTGATATCTAAAGCATTCCATAGAGTTTCCAACAAGTTTTTCAAGGTGTTCTTTTGTCGTGGAGAAGCTCTTTTGTATTGGTTTTGTTTTTCTTCAATACTTTGTGCCAATGCCTTGTCTTCAAACCCAGCCTCCTCTATAGTATCTTATGTTTCGACAGAAGGTGTTTTAGAATCAGAATTTGCATCAAAGAACTGATCAACAAAACTGTCAGCTTAAGACAGTATCATAGTACGTGGAACATACATCTCTGATTCATGCGTCTCACTTTCAATAATTAT
>JALWNR010000142.1 GCA_027083715.1 Bacteroidales bacterium | reverse complement strand
ATGTAATACTGTCTCTCAGGGCGTGGACCTACAATTGACATATCGCCTTTGAGTACATTAAAAAACTGTGGAATTTCATCCAAACGGGTTTTTCGCATAAATAGCCCGAATTTTGTAATGCGCGGATCATTTTTATAAGAGAGCTGTGGTCCGTTTTTTTCGGCATCAACTACCATAGAGCGAAATTTATAAATATTAAATTTTTTACCGTTTTTACCCACCCTTTTTTGCTTAAAAATAACAGGTCCTTTTGAACTAATTTTTATGACAAATGCAGTTAAGATATATACTGGCGACATAATACCGATAAAAAACAGGGATGCGAAAACATCAAATACTATTTTTAAATTTTTTTCCAAAACCGACATAGGATTGGAATTAATCCATAATAAAGGTGTACCGTCTGTTAATGCTATTTCTGTATTCCCAATTAAAATCTCAAATAAATCAGGTATAATTTTTATTTGAATATTGAGATATATTAAATCACCAACAATTCTTTCAAGTTCTTGATGCTCATGTTCTTCTATGGCAATTATTATTTCCTCAATTTGATATTTTTTTATGATTTCTTTTATATCTTTAAAATCACCTAAGTGTTTCATTAGATTATTTAAGCGGTTACTTATTTGGGGTTTAACATTGACAAAACCTATCAAGTTGTAACCTGCTGATTTTTTTCTATTTTCAAATTCATAATAAATATTTTCCGTTTTTCCGTTACTGCCAATAACAAGTGTATTAAAACCTATTTTTCGGTTTCTGATACGATTTATGGTTAAACTGGAGATTAATAAACGGGGGAAATAAGTAAAACTAAAGTGCAATAAGAAAAAATCAACAAATAGGCTGCTAAAACTTATTAAATGTGCATTTGTATTCGATAATATAATCGTAAATAAAATAATCGTTATACCTGCTACTGTGGCTGTAAAAGTATGATAAAGCTCTTGAACTCTTGATTTTCGGTAAATATCGTAATAATATCCGCTAAAAGCGTAAATAAATACCCAGAAACAGGTAATGAAAAAAGCAGATAAAAAAACAAACTGCTTATTTAATTCAATACTCTCAGGAACAGGAATTTTAAAGTAACTGATAAATATAATCCAAGCTATGGAGGCTGATACTATATCTAAAAAGATATAGCGAGCAGTATGAATTTTTTTATTCATCATTGTTTTAGGTCATAAATTGGCTTTGCAGTAAAAATCGTTGTTTTTTGTACAGATTAATCTATAAAAAAGGTTTATTTTGATGAATAAAAAACGTATTGCCTGCTATATTATTCTGTTTAAGTAGAAAATAAAGCTAATTTATATTACCTTAAATCCGCAAGTATCTTTTGCTGCAAAGCCAAATAGCCCGCCATTACTGGCTGTGCTCGAAAACCTACTCACCGTAACTAATGCTACGCTTGCGTTGCTTTTTTCTGCGCTTTGCCAATACTGACACACTCTTTGACTTTTACTCATTTCTTATATTAATTGGTTCTACTACCATTTTAGTGGGTAAAAA